>CBDUTM010000056.1:0-8079 GCA_965369985.1 uncultured bacterium
CAGCCCGAATGACATGGTCAGGCAGGCCAGCCCGAATGACACGGTCAGGCAGGCCAGAAGAAAAACGCTGACAGGTATTGTCGTGAGTGACGTTGCTGATAAAACCGTCATTGTTAAAGTTGAAAGACGAATTCAGCATCCCGTATACAAAAAGATGGTGCGGAAATCAAAACGATTTATGGCGCATGACCAGGAAAACAGCAGCGGAATCGGCGATACAGTTAAAATTATTGAATCGAGACCTATTAGCAAAAATAAGAAATGGCGATTAGCAGAAATTATTGAGAAGGCTAAATAACGATGATCCAGGTTGAAACAAGAATGCCCGTTGCCGATAACACCGGAGCAAAAAAAATTATGTGCATCAAGGTGCTCGGCGGAAGTAAACGCCGCTACGGCACTATAGGTGATGTCATCGTTGTAACTATCAAGAGCGCTATTCCGAATGGAATGGTAAAAAAAGGGCAGGTATTAAAAGCTGTTATCGTTAGAGTGAAAAAAGAGCGTGCAAGGAAAGACGGCTCATATATAAGGTTTGATGAGAACGCGGCTGTGCTGGTTGATGATTCGTTGGAACCGATAGGAACTCGTATATTCGGTCCCGTCGGACGTGAGCTCAGAGAGAAACGCCACATGAAAATAATATCTATGGCTCCGGAGGTAGTATAAAAATGATAAGAACCGGCGATGAGGTATTGGTGATCTCAGGGACAAGCGCTACCAAAAAAGGTAAAGTGCTGAAAACTCTTCCTAAGAAGAATCGGGTTATCGTGGAAGGGCTTAATATCGTAAAGCGGCACACAAAGCCGTCCCAAAAGCTGCAGCAGGGTGGAATAATGGAATTTTCCGCTCCTATACATGTGTCTAACGTTATGCTGATCTGCAAAAAGTGCAACACGCCTACGAGACAGAAACATAAAAATATTGATGACGGCTCCAAAGTAAGAGTTTGTCAGCATTGTGGAGAGATAACTTAAAGTTGGCTGAAGAGAAAGATAAAAAGACAAAGAAAGTAGCGGCAAAGAAAGAAACGAAGCCGAAAGCAGCGGAAAAGAAACCCGCAGCCAAAGCTGCCGCGAAACCAAAAGCAGCAGCAAAAGCTAAGGCTACTGCTAAAGAGGCGACTCCAAAAGTGAAAGCAGAGGCAGCAGCTGCGGAGAAACCTGCGGCAAAAGCAGAAGCTAAACCGAAGGCAGCGGCGAAGCCGAAGAAGAGCAAGGTTTCCGGAGATTATGTACCGAGAATGAGAGCAGTTTACAATGATAGAGTAATACCGTATATGATCGATAAATTTAAATATAACAACCCGAATATGGTACCGAAGCTGGAGAAGATCTCTATTAACACCCGTCTGAGTAAAGCCAGGGACGACGAGAAAGACCTTGAGAACGCAGTTAACGACATTACTATCATCGCAGGTCAAAAAGCGGTGGTAACCAAGGCAAGAAAAGCGATCGCAAACTTTAAAATTCGTGAAGGCGATGCCGTTGGCGGAAGAGTCACCATCCGGGGCAGAAGGATGTACGAATTCCTCGACAGGATGATCTCTATCGCTATACCGCGGGTACGAGATTTCAACGGATTAAGACAGAAATCATTCGACGGATTCGGAAATTATTCGTTCGGAGTAAAAGAGCAGATCATTTTTCCCGAAATTGATTATGATAAAGTAGATAAAATTCGGGGAATGGATATAACTATTGTAACGACAGCAAATACAGATGAAGAGGGATTCGAATTGCTCAGCGCATTCGGGATGCCCTTTAGAATACACACGACGGAAAATCAGGGAACGGTAGCATATGGCAAAGAAATCATGGATCGCTAAACAGCGGAAAACACCGAAATTCGCGGTAAGAGGTTATAACCGTTGTCAAAAATGCGGCAGGGCACGTTCTTATCTGAGGAAGTTCGGACTGTGCAGAATTTGTTTCAGGGAATTAGCCTTAAAGGGCGAAATTCCTGGTATAACCAAAGCAAGCTGGTAGGGAGGCAGATGTCACATACATATCCGGTAGCGGATTATCTGACAAGAGTAAGGAATGCTCAGAAAGCGGGAAAACGCTGGGTGGACATACCTTCATCAAATTTTAAAAAGTCGTTATCGATCATACTTCGGAAAGAAGGATTTATCAAGGATATCATTGCGGTGGACGATGGAGTTCAGGGCATTTTGAGACTTTACCTTAAGTATATGGACGGCAACGGTGTCATCGAAGGGATCGAATGCGTTTCCACTCCGGGCAGAAGGATCTATTGCTCGGCGAAGAAAGTTCCGCGGGTTAAAAACGGTCTCGGTATAGCAATTATCAGCACTTCTTCCGGCGTTAAGACGGATAAAGAAGCGAGAAAACAAAACCTGGGCGGCGAAATTATTTGCCGTGTCTGGTAGAGGATTTTAGATGTCAAGAGTAGGCAAAGTACCGATAGAAGTTCCCGACGGCATTGAAGTCAAGCTGAACGGGAGCACTCTCACCGTTAAAGGTTCAAAAGGTGAATTGGAAGAGACGTTCGACAGCAGAATTTCTATCGCCGTTGAAAAGGGGAGTGTGACGGTAACACGCGGGAATGACGAGAAACAATCACGGGCTTTGCACGGATTGACGAGAGCGTTGATAGCCAATATGATTATCGGAGTAAGCGAAGGGTACGAAAAAATTCTGCAACTCATCGGCGTTGGATTTTCTTCCGAGCTAAAAGGAAAGAATATCATATTCAGTCTCGGTTTTTCTCATCAGATCCTTTTTGAAGCTCCCGAAGGTATAGAATTTGAAATTCAGAAACCCGACCAGGCAGAGAAAGCGCAATTCAGAGCTATCCAGTCGCGGATATTCATACGCGGAATAAGTAAACAGCTTGTAGGTCAGGTGACAGCGAACATCAGAGCATTGAAACCGCCGGAACCATATAAAGGCAAAGGCATCAGAATTCAGGGCGAATACGTCCGGAAGAAAGCCGGTAAGCAGGTTGCGACCACTACCGCTTAATATTTGAGGAAGATTTGAAAGATAAGAACATAGAAAAAAATAAATTGAGACTTAGAAGGACAAGGAGGATCAAACGCCGCTTATTCGGCACCTCCGAAAGACCGAGATTAGTTGTATATCGGTCGCATAAACATATTTACGCCCAATTGGTTGACGATGCTTCAGGCGCTACGCTTGTGGCTTCATCCACACAGAAAAAAGAATTGAAAGCCACTATATCATCGGCAAAATCGAAAGTTGATGCGGGTAAGTCTGTGGGAATGGACCTTGCCGTTGAGGCGAAGAAAAAGAAAATTAATTCTGCCATATTCGACAGAAACGGCTATCTCTATCACGGGAGAGTTAAGGCTGTGGCAGAAGGCGCTCGTGAGAACGGATTAAAAATTTGAGGAAATCAGTGCGTCCAATTAACGCTTCAGAATTAGAACTACTCGAAGAGAAGGTAGTAAAGATAAAACGAGTTTCGAAGGTCGTGAAAGGTGGTCATCGTTTCGGATTCAACGCCCTTGTGGTGGTTGGCGACGGAAAGGGGCACGTCGGCGTGGGACTGGGAAAAGCGAACGAAGTTATCTCTGCGGTCACTAAAGGCAAAGAAGTGGCGAAGAAGAATATCGTTAAGATCCCTCTATTGAACGGAACGATCCCACACAAGATAACGGGAACTTTTGGTGCCGCAAAGGTCATACTTAAGCCGGCATCACCCGGTACCGGAATCATAGCCGGTGGAGCGGTTCGAGCCGTTATGGAGCAGGCGGGAATTCATGATATTCTCGCAAAATCGCTCGGCTCACCGAATCCGCATAACGTGGTGAAAGCCACTATGAACGGGCTATTAGGATTGTTAGACGCTACTCGCGCTTCACGTAAACGCGGTCTTTCGATCAAACAACTTTTTGGAATTGAGGAAAGCTGATGGCAACTAAAACAGCAGCTAAGCTAAGGATAACTCAGATAAAAAGCGCCATCGGATATCATCATACGGCGAAAAAAACTCTTAAAGCATTGGGGATCCGGAAAATGCATCACACGGTAATTCAACCTGATAACGATGCGATCCGCGGAATGGTCTTTAAAATAAATTACCTTGTAAAGTTTGAAGAGGTATAAATGGGTCTTGAGAATTTAAAACGCCCCAAGGGCAGGAAGAAAAAAGGTAAAATTATCGGCAGGGGACAGGGTACCGGCAAGGGCGGCACTTCTGGCGCAGGTCATAAAGGAGCCAAAGCACGAAGCGGATTCAAGCGGAAAGGCGGATTTGAAGGTGGACAGATGCCACTGCAACGTCGTGTGCCGAAAGTAGGGTTTGTCAACATATTCAGGACAGAATATCAGGTCGTGAACGTCAGCGAACTGGGCAGAGCCGGAGGAAAAAATGTTTCCATGGAAGCGCTTCTCGCAAGCGGCTTGGTCAGGAGCACCAACAAACCTGTGAAGATCCTGGGCAACGGAGAAATTTCAGAAGCTTATGAAGTAACGGCGAACGCATTCAGTAAATCAGCAGTTGAGAAGATCGAAGCAGCAGGAGGCACGACCACAGTAGTATGATAGATAAGATCAAAGCGATATCAAAGATACCGGAGCTGCGTAAAAGAATCACATTTACGCTGCTGATTCTGATAGCGTACCGGATCGGAGGACATATTCCGACTCCCGGTATCGACACTCAGGCATTGGCGATAGCGATCGGTAGCCTGCAAAATACTCTTTTCGGTTTATACGATATGTTCGCAGGCGGTGCATTTGCCAAAGCGACCATATTCGCGCTTGGTATCATGCCCTATATCACAGCTTCAATTATCATCCAGCTGCTTGGAGCGGTCATACCTTATTTCCAAAAGCTACAAAAGGAAGGCGAAGAGGGCAGGAAAAAAATTACGCAACTCACGCGATACGGAACAGTGGCGATCGCTACGGTTCAGTCATACGGAATTGCGATCTTCCTTATGAGTCTTAAATCCAACAGCGGAGCGGGCGCAATTCCTGTAGTTCCGGGTGAGCCGGGAATGGGTTTTATATTGATGACGATGCTGACGCTTATCACCGGAACAGTAGTAATTATGTGGCTCGGTGAACTTATTACTGAGCGGGGAATCGGAAACGGCATCAGTCTGATCATCATGGTTGGAATCTTAGCGCGATTCCCGAATGTGTTGATGATAGAGGCGGGACTTGTCGCCGAGGATGTTCGCGGTATTCTCGATGAAGTTCTTTTAGCAGGGCTAATGTTTGTGATAGTCGCGTTCGTGGTTCTTCTCACGCAGGGAACGCGGAGAATTCCTGTTCAATACGCCAAGAGAGTCGTAGGGCGAAAGCTATACGGCGGACAATCAACTCATATTCCGTTAAAGGTGAATACAGCAGGCGTTATGCCGATCATATTCGCTCAATCCATTATGTTCGTGCCGAGCACGATAGCGACGCTTTTCCCAAATATCGAATGGCTTCAGGATAACTTTTTGAGATACTTTTCCACCGACCATCCTTTCTACTGGTCGATGTTCGGTCTTATGATAGTGTTTTTTACTTATTTTTATACAGCTATAGCTTTTAATCCGATCGAAGTAGCGGATAATATGAAGAAATCAGGCGGTTTTATTCCGGGGATCAGACCGGGCAAAAGGACTTCCGAATTCATCGATAATATACTAACAAGGGTAACGCTACCCGGTTCTATATTTTTAGCGTTGGTGGCGGTATTTCCGTATTTACTCATGAGGATGACCGATGTGAGATACGATCTGGCATCATTCTTCGGCGGCACAAGCCTTCTCATCATAGTGGGTGTGGCGTTGGATACTCTTCAGCAGATCGAATCGCATCTTATCAGCCGGCATTATGACGGCTTCCTTAAAACCGGCAGAATAAAGTCGAGGCGGAGATAATTTTGGTCAACCTTAAGACAAAGGAAGAGATCCAGACCATCCGCAGAGCGGGAAAGATACTTCACGGTGCCATGGAATTGGTGAAACGCGAATTGCGAGCCGGAATAAAAACAGAAGAGCTGGACGCTATGGTTGAAGAATTTATTTTAAGTGAAGGCGGTACACCCGCGTTCAAGGGGTTTCAGGGATTCCCGAAAAGTATCTGTTCTTCCATCGATTCACAGGTCGTTCATGGAATTCCGGATGACAGGGAATTAAAAGAAGGCGAGATCGTCAGTATAGATATCGGCGTGAACATTGACGGCTACAACACAGATTCGGCTAAGACGTTTGCAATAGGCGAGGTTAGCGACCGTATCAATGAATTGATCGACGTAACCGAAAAGGCTCTACATTTGGGTATTGAAAAGGCGACCATCGGAAACACTATAGGTGATATTTCCAAAGCGATCCAGGAATATGCGGAATCGAATGGATTTTCTGTCGTTCGCCAATTAGTAGGACACGGCATCGGCAAATCGCTCCACGAAGAACCGAAAGTACCGAATTTCGTTGACGGTACCCCGGGAGAAACACTTGAAGAAGGAATGGTTCTCGCAATAGAACCGATGTTCACTATGGATTCACCCGATGTGACAACGGATCCGGACGGTTGGACTATTTTAGCGAAAGACGGAAAGCCGGCCGCTCATTTTGAGCATACGATAGCGATAACGAACAGCGGACCGAAGATACTTACAAACGGTAATACATTAGAATTGGAAACAAATTAGGCAGGATATATGGCTAAAGAACCGGGCATAGAAGTTGAAGGTAAAATACTTGAAACGCTACCGAACGCAACATTCAAGGTAGAGTTGGAAAATGGACATGAAGTGCTAGCTCACATTTCCGGGAAGATGAGAATGCACTATATAAAAATATTACCCGGTGATAAGGTAACGGTGGAACTATCACCATATGACTTAACAAGAGGACGAATAACCTATCGCCATAAATAGGCGGAGGGGATCATGAAAGTAAGAGCATCAGTTAAAAAGATCTGCGACAATTGCAAGATCATCAAGCGTAAAGGCGTTGTGCGAGTAATTTGTTCGAATCCGAAACATAAACAACGTCAGGGATAGGTCAAGCCCGACGGCATTGGTCTGACAGGGAGGAATAGCAGTGGCACGAATAGCAGGCGTAGACATACCGCGTGAAAAGAAGATAAAAATATCTCTCACCTATCTTTACGGCATCGGTCCGGCACGGGCGTTAGACGTTTTGAAGGCAGCCAAGATAGATCCGGAAGTGAGAACCAACACTCTCAGCGATAGCGAAGTAGCAAGCATTCGCGAGATAATCTCAGATAATTATGCCATTGAGGGTACTCTGAGGACAGATGTTACCATGAACATAAAAAGGCTCATGGACATCGGTTCGTATAAGGGACTAAGACATCGTCGCGGTCTGCCTGTTCATGGTCAGCGGACGAGCACAAACGCACGAACCCGCAAAGGAAAGAAAAGGTCTATCGCAGGCAAGAAAAAGGTAACGCTCAAATAATTCTAAATAAGTGAAGTAGGAGGCAATTTGGCAGCACAGAAAAAAAGTCGTAAAAAGAAAAAAGGAAAAGTAGATGCTAACGGCATCGCTCACATTAAAGCGACTTATAATAACACAATGGTCACATTGACTGATATTTACGGTAACGTGATATCATGGGCTACCGCAGGAAGAGCGGGCTATAAAGGTTCGCGTAAAAATACTCCGTTCGCAGCACAGCTTGCGGGCGAAATGGCAGCCAAAGAAGCTATTGATCTCGGACTCGCAAGAGTCGAAGTTCGCGTCAAAGGACCCGGCGGCGGAAGAGAATCCGCCATCAGATCGTTAGAAGCGGCGGGACTGGAAATCGTATCCATCAAGGATGTCACTCCGATTCCTCATAACGGATGCCGACCTCCTAAAAGAAGAAGGGTATAGGCGGCTTATGGGTAGATATACAGGTCCGGTATGCAAGCTTTGCCGCAGAGAAGGCGAAAAACTTTTTCTCAAAGGCTCAAAATGTATGACGACCAAATGTCCGTTTGAAAACCGTGGATTCATTCCCGGTCAGCACGGACAGAGCAGAAGAAGAACCAGACTTTCCGATTACGGAGTACAGCTTCGTGAGAAACAGAAGATCAAACGGATCTATTCAAAAGATTTCTTAAAGTGTTTGAACTGGC
>CBDUTM010000057.1:0-8025 GCA_965369985.1 uncultured bacterium
TTTTCATGCTTCTATGCCCACATTAGAATGCAAAATCAAATCTCGCTCTTGCAATGAATGAATCCTCTCCTTTGAATTGCTTCAGTGTTTCAACTCGAAATACGACATTCGGTCGGAGAGAGAACGACAAATTCAGTAACAAATTTTGCAAGTCATTATCATTCTCAACATCAGGAGTAGACGCGATATCCCATCTAATCGAACCAATCAGCCATGGGAGAATGACATAGTTTCCTTCAATAAAATAAGCAGTATACGACATCTTTGTCGAAATGCTATCTTTAAAAGAATCCTGTCCAAAAGCAATTCCTCCGAATAATTCTAAGTCTTTGAACTGCCAGCCCAAGTCAGCTCCTTTTCTCGAAAAATCCGAATCTTCTACCCCTCCCGAATAGGCAAAAAATCCTATTCTGAGATGATCGTCCCGCCAGCTTCCGCCTTCGGGTACAGGTCCGGATTCTCCTGATAACGATAAGCCTCTAAATTTGTAGGATAATCTCAAATAGAGATCTTTTGATGATGTACCCTTAGAATCATTATTCGCTAATGTAATCTCTTCTTGAAATTGTTCTACAACTCCGATGCCATAATAAAAGCCGCCTCCGTTTCTTCCGTCCTTAATTCCCCATAACTCCAAACCACTTTTCGGATCATTTAGCTTGAACTGATTGCTTCCGTTTAGAAAGGAATTTACGACGTTATCTTCTATCATCGTTATTCGCCTTATACTTGATGAGGGTACAGCAGCAATTTCGATCTTACCTATTTTGAGATTAATTAATTTACTGTTCCATACCGGGCTGTCAAATTGTAGAAACGATCTCCTTATTCCCCCGAATGAACCGTCTTGATACGCCAATAATTCAAATAAAAATGATATACTCTCTCCTAAATTACCTCCTGAAAGGACATATAACTCATGCGGAAAGTTGAAAATAATTTCTTCATTATTCTCAGAATTATAATCGGTATCCAGTTCCATGCGAATCGAAACAGGTGGATTACTCGGGATCTCTCCCGGCCAGATTGCTTTCTCAGGCCATCTTCCTTTTTGGGGTTTACCTCCCAGTGGAATTGGTTTTTCCGCCAGTAATTCTTTTTTCTCTTTTGGAAATCTGTATCCGTTAAACCTAAATGCTTTGCCGAATGCATTTAACTTAGGAATATTTACATGGCAAGTTGAACAACTGACACCGTATTTCCTTGCAAAAGTGGGGATTGCGTATAATTGCTGAAAAGCATTTAGGTAAATTCCAAAGAATATAATGATTCCAAGACATTTACTCATTCTTTTATCAATATTAGTCACAATTCTGTCTCTTAGATAATCATCTTATATTGAGTTCAACTTCGCCGTTTTCGGGAATATGAACCTGAAAACGTTTACTTTGCACCTCAAAATCACCCAGAATGTAAACTTTAATTTCGTACTCACCTGAGGGAATATTTTTGATAGAAAACTCTCCGTTATCATCAATTGAAGTAAAAAACGGATTATCGTGCACGATGATTGCAGCATACATTCTTGTGTGTATACTACACATCACTTCCACTATGCCGGGTTCATTGAATTCAACTGTTTTTACTAGACCGGCTCTATAAGTACCAATGTCAAAACCGTTCGATCCAGACTCCGAGTAGACATTGTGATATATAATATCTTCATTGTTTGGGAACAATACCTTATTGCCTACCATCACAGGAAGAATTCGGGGAATGAATTTCATATTTTTTTGATTCATCTTTGATGGGTTTTCATTCGATGCAAAAGAGCCTATAACTCCTTTCACCGTTATAACGGCTTCATTTTCAGATAATAATATTGATCCTTTTAGATCTCCTCCATAGAGATTGTTTATAGGTGCGAACAATAAAACAAAGAGAGTGTAAATTAAAATCTTCAACTTTTTTAACCAATAATTGGTGATATATCAAGTAATTAACTCCAAATATCATGCCAAGATGGCTTAATTTTGTGAAATTATCACTTAACATCATAAGAATTAAGATGATGTGTTTGATTATTTGAGCGTTTAAATAATACCTAATCAGAAGCATTTCTTAATAATGCGAAAAAGATAGAGTATCACTCAGGACTTATCGGCTAGACTGATCCTAATGCTCACTATTGAGTGCCCTACCGCCGTAAGTGCCTGTTACACAGTATAGGGCAGTGGCCTTTTAAGCCATTGGCCGATGGTTCGAGTCCATCCGGGCGCACCACTAGTCTGTCCATCTAAAAGACTTTACCGAAAAATGTGTATTTATTAATGCTAACTAAACAATAAAATTACTAAGAGTAATATTTCTATCATTTCATTATATTCGCATATTATGAATCAATGAAAGGAATTGTGTAACTAAATCACAGTTGATTAACTGAGAGAGATAATGCAAAATCCCGTGCATAACACTTGCACGGGATTTTTTTCTTCATATTTAAAACTTATTTTATATAGAATGTTTCTTCCGCCGGTCTTAGAGTCCGGGCAAACCAGAGAGGGCGTCTCAAGCCGTCGGGGCCGGGTCCGGGACGTGTTAATTTGAGCCACTCCTTATATACTTCGTGGGATTTATTCGTATCCACGAAAATATCGCCGTATTTCTCCCCATCTTTCGGAACAGTAACAGATACCTTTTGATGCCAGCAATGCATACCTGATATTGGATCGGGATGAACAGGGAATGTAATATTTTGGTGCACTCCGCCGTCACGCCACCAGATGCGTTTCGAGTCGTTGTCGAGGCTGTCAAATGGCTGCACAGAATCCAGAACCGACATTTTATACTTACCGGACTCCACCTCTTCAATAGAAACCGTATTCATCACCCAACTGTTTCCTTTTACATCCTGCTTGCGGCGCCACCTGCCTATATGATGTGAGCAGGCAATAACGTCAGGTTTTATCGCCTCTGTGATCCATACCTTATCTATGAAGTAGCCAATCTCTGTTTCGATCTTAAGAAGGTCGCTGTTGCTTTTAATACCAACTTTTTCAGCTGTGGAAGGATGGATCCAAATCGGATTTCGATGTGCTATCTCAACAAGCCATTTAGCGTTTCCAGACCTGCTGTGGATCAATGTGGGCAATCTGAATGTCGGCACAAGCACATATTCGTTTTTGGATCTGTCAAGATTTTCAGGATGAATATGACTCTTAATATATTTAGGGATCGTAAATTCTTCCCATTTCCATTCAGCCATTGTGTTAGAGTAAAATTCCTGCTTTTTCGATGGCGTTGGAAACCCGCCAACCGCTGTTTCGCCATCCTGAACCCCGATTATCTTGCCATCTTTAACTATTTGTCCTCTCTCATTCAGTTCGGCGCCTTCCAGTTGGGATTCATCGAGCGGTTTTCGGTTTTTTTCGTATGAAGTTTCTTCAATTTCGAATGCGCCGTATTTTCTCATGTAATCGAGCGGTGCCAGATCTTCCTCGGCGGCTTTTTCCTTCAAGCCGGGTACATTTTCAAAGATGTATCGATAATATTCTTCCACAGTGACCTTTTCATCCTCTCGATATGGAGACTTGAAATGTTTTCTTATGCCAAGCGATTCATCGGGATCGATCTTCCATGAGAGCTCGACCCAAAACTCATCTTCTTCCCATACTTCACCGGGGTTCACTTCATAAGTAAACTCAACCTCTTTTCCTTCTCTCCGGGCAAATTCTCTTAGCACGGGCTGACGGAATGCTATCCACATTCCCGAATGTGTCTCATAGGAATTTAGGTCATGCCGCTCACCTGCATGCCCCATCGGAAGCACATAATCCGCCCAATATGCTGTTTCGTTCCATGTAGGGGTCATCGCAACATGGCACTTTATTTTTGACTCATCCTTCAGCGCTTCTATCCATGTGAATCCATCCGGATAAGTCCAGACAGGATTAAACACGCGGGTAAAATAAACATCTAATTCTCCCCTTCCCTCCTTCAGAAAATGTGGAAGAAGAAAACTCATTTCATGGTGCGCCATCGGATATTCAGCGGGATAATGTAATTCGTTCCAAAATTTCTGTCCCGGAGGAACATCAAAGAATTTCGGCTTAAATTTATTCCAGCCACTGGGAGAAGTGCCGCCAACAGTTCCGACGCTGCCTGTCAATACGTTCAAAAAGTGAAGGCAACGCGCTACCTGCCATCCGCCGAGATTACCGCTTCCCGCAGAACGCCAGTTATGCGTGGAGAGTTTACTCCCTGCATCAGCCACCATTTTAGCAGCTTTTACAATTGACTCTGGATCTATATTGGCTTCTGCTGCCGCAAATTCCGGAGTAAATTCTTCATACTCTTTTTTGATAAGCCCGATAAAGTTATCAAATGTCCGATCGGCTGATGGATGAACTTTCGCCAGATAATCATGCCAGTTAATCCACGTTTCCATATATTCTCTGTCATATTTTCCTTCATCGAGAATGATCTTAGCTATAGCAAGCAGGACTGCTGCTTCAGAACCGGGATAAGTCGGCATCCATACATCCGCCATACTAGCTGTATTTGAAAGCCGCGGGTCCATAACTATGAGATTTGCGCCGTCCATCATCCCTTCAATGATCCGCTGGGCATGAGGATTGAAATAGTGTCCGGTTTCCAAATGTGAGCTTATCAAAAGGATAGTTTTTGCGTTCGCGTGATCGGGAGAAGGTCTGTCGTACATCTGCCAGAGAGCATATCCTGTCCTCGCGCCGGCAGAGCATATATTTGTATGCGAATTATGCCCGTCAATACCCCACGCCTGAAGAACTCTTTCCGTGTATCCTTCATGACCCGGTCTTCCTACGTGATAAGCAATATTATTTTGTCGTCCTTCCTGCAGAGATTTTCTTAATTTCCCTGATATGTCGTTCAGAGCATCTTCCCATGAAACCCGTTCCCATTCACCGCTGCCTCTCTCGCCTTTACGTTTCAACGGATATAATATTCGCTCGGTATCATTTATCTGATTTATAGTAGCCGGACCTTTCGCGCAAGTTCTTCCCCTGCTTGCCGGATGCTGTGGATTACCTTCAAACCGTTTGATCGTACCACTATCCTTATCAACATACGCCAGCAGACCACAGGCTGATTCACAGTTGAAACATGTCGTAGGAACAATTGAGTAGTTCTTCTTTACTTTCCGTGGCCACGAATTTGCATCGTACTCGGTCCAATTATCCCACTTCTCAGGCGGTGGATAATTTGAGAACTCCTCCGGTGACTCTATAAATTCAGTACGTTGTTCTCCTGGCTGTTCGATACTTTTTAACAAGCCCATTGATTCGCAAACTCGTTCGATCAGTGATTTTCTCATATTCTGACTCATTCCATTAGCTCAATGCTATCAGTTGTGGAGCTCTAACCCAGATGTGCTCGCTACTTAAAATTCCCGCTAAAACGATCAGCGCAACCAATTGTATCGGCAGTAAATGCGGCATAAACAAAAACAGAAGAAGAGGAACCACTCTGGCAAAAATGATCGTTATCCGGAATTGTTTGCTATACCTTCCATTGAGTATCATCTTCGCAACCGATTTTGCGTCATCCGTCTTATGTGGTACGAACAGCTCAAACGCTGTGAATAACAGGTTAGTGATCAAAAGAATAACCATCAGATTAATTATCCCGTTGCCTAAGTCAATCCCAAGCATAAGCAGCAACATACTTCCCGCAAGGAGAGAATTCACACCCATTTGCACCGGAGCGATCGGTGACTGCCAAAAGTCTCTACCTTTAGCCTGCGCAAAAAGTAATGCAGTATAAATAGCGACCATAAAGGCTATTAAGCTTCCGATAATATCAAACAGGCGACCGTCAATTCCGGTTGGGTAATAAAGATTCAATATCGAAAGGGATAGAACCGCTCCGAACGCTGTGATAAAATATGCTCCTTTGACCAACCATGATGTCCAATGTGGTCTGAGCAAGACGTAAAGAAATCGTTTCGGTTGATCGAGGTCCTTTACTAATAGTCCGCCTGTGATGACCAAAAACAGCATTGATGACCAGAGGGCTTTTTCTCTCAATTCAGCGCTGATCTCGAACCATCCGAGCAAGCTCCCTAAAGCCAAGACCATAAATATTCCTGCGGAAATAGCCTTCGTCCAAACGTAAGTGGATACTTCCCAGCCCCAGAGAATTCCCTTGCTCGGACTATCGTAAACTCTTCTGGCATCCCCTGAATTCAGAGTTTCCTGAATCTCTTTTCCATGTTTTCCTTTATTATCAAGAGCGAGTTGCAAGAGCAGATCTTCAGGGTCTTTTTCAGAACTGCGTTGGTCTGCATAATGAGCAAAGTGTCCAACACCGCGAGATTGTTCGCTCCACATATATTCATCTTTTTTGGCAGTGGAACCCGGATCAAGCGAAGCGTTGTCAGCGTCTATATAAAACACTTTCGGCTTTGTACCTTTCTCCGCTTTTCGCACAGTTGCAGCTTCCATTGCGATAAGTTTGGTAATATCAGCATTAGGGTCATCTATATCGCCAAATCCGATCGCTTCGACGGGACATACGATCACGCATGCCGGCGACATTTGCGCTTCAATTCGATGAGCACAGAAATTACATTTCTCAGCTACATGGGTTTCCGGATTGATATACAATGCATCAAACGGACACGCCTGCATACAAGATTTGCAGCCTATACATCTATCCGTATCAAAGTCCACAATTCCATTATCGAGAGTGTGCAGAGCATTAGTCGGGCATATATCAATGCAGGGAGCATCTTCGCAATGATTACATCGAAGAACCGAGAAAAGTCTGCGTGTATCCGGATAAACTCCTTTCTCCACATATTTTACCCAAGTTCTGTTGACTCCAAGTGGAATATCATGCTCGGATTTACACGCCACGGTGCATGCATGACAGCCTATGCACTTTCGATTATCAATTGTGAAGGCTAAATTCAATCTTCTTCCAATACTCCTTCGATCTGATCTTCTAATTCACCCCCTATCGAACCGGGCATAGTCATATTTTTCATAAATGCCCATTTTCCGGCATCCTCAAAATACATCTTCATCCTGTACATCGCATCAACGCTACTGACATTGACTACGCCATTTTCCTCCTGTACTACAACTTCGAAAGGGAATTACGGCTCTATATCCTTTTTTCCGACTCCGGGTCAAAATAATGAGATTTAGACAAATTAAAACTCACATTAATTTGTTGTCCCTCTTCTACTTTGGTATCCGGTGGAACTCTTGCAATCATTGTGTTTTGATCTATCGCTAAATAAAGATAAATTTCATTGCCCATCATCTCCAAGATATCCACTACCATTGGGATTCCATTTTCCTTGTCAGAAATAAAAATATCTTCCGGCCGTATTCCAAAAATAATTTCTTTTCCGACATGATCCTTTAATTGTTCCTCAACTCCTCCGTCTATTTGAAGGCTCAACGATCCGTTTTTAAATACCAATCCTTGATTATCCTCGATATTACCACTAATAAAGTTCATTGAAGGACTACCTATAAATCCGGCTACAAATTTATTCACAGGATTATCATACAGGTTAACCGGAGTACCAATTTGTTGAATTACTCCATCATTCATAATTATAATCCGATCACCTAAGGTCATTGCCTCAACCTGATCATGAGTTACGTATATCATTGTCGTTTTTAATCTGTTGTGCAATTTTGATATTTCTGTGCGCATTCCCACACGGAGCTTAGCGTCAAGATTTGACAACGGTTCATCAAATAAAAAAACTTTCGGTTGGCGCACTATAGACCTTCCCAGGGCAACTCTCTGTCTTTGACCGCCCGATAACGCCTTCGGTTTTCTTTGCATTAAACTGCTTATTCCAAGAATATCAGCCGCATTATCGACTCTTTGTTTTATTTCGCCTGGATCAATTTTTCTTATCTTCAGCCCGAATGAAATGTTGTCGTAAACATTCATATGGGGATAGAGTGCGTAGTTCTGAAACACCATAGCGATATCTCTTTCCTTCGGAGCAACATCGTTCACTTGTTTATCTTCAATATAAATATCTCCGGTGGTTACTTCCTCCAATCCGGCGATCATACG
>CBDUTM010000058.1:0-8004 GCA_965369985.1 uncultured bacterium
ATGTTGTCCGGTTTTTACCTATACAATTGGGAATTATGGATATTTATTATATTAAATACTTGAATACTTATCAACAAGTTGTTCTATGATAATTATTAACGTAAATACTTAATTTTATTTATATTATATCGGTTTATTCTACAAAGCTAACACTATAATAATTAGTATTTATTTATGTAATATTTCTTATTTATAAGTTAATAATTCCTTGTCAATTTAGGCTTAATTTTGTATTTTATTGTTCTATTGAAATCGATTAATCTTAAATTGGAACTTGGTAATTTATAAGGACACATTATATGAAACTTTCTCTTGAAAAGAGCTTAATTCATAAAGAACTTCAAAAGGCAAACAGGGTTGTTCCAGTTCGTTCTACACTTCCTATTTTAACTTGTGTCTTATTTGAAGTAAAAAACTCTAAATTGAAAATGGTGGCTTCAGATATTGAGTTAACTTTAGTAAGTGAAATAGATGTAAGTGATTCAGAAGATGGTTCAGTTGCAATTCCATCAAAACTTTTAAACGATATTATAAGTGTTCTTCCTTCGGGAGAATTGTCAATATCTTCAGATGAGAAGAATATGGTTAAAATAGATTGTGCAAGCGGTAGCTATACTATAGCCGGAAGACCGCCTGATGATTTTCCAGTCACGCCTATACTTGATGGTGGTAAAGAAATAAATGTGGATAACAGCTTACTTCATCGAATTATTGAAAAAACGGCATTTGCAGTAAGTTCAGATATGTTACGTCCGGCATTAACAGGAGTGTTATTTGAAATTGGAAATGATAAAATAACTTCTGTGGCGACTGACGGTCATCGTTTAGCAAAAATAACTTTATCTAATTCAAATGGATCTGGGATTCAACCTGGTATAATTATTCCAAAAAAATTCTTAAGCCTTATAGTAAATGCTTTGGTAAACAGTGAGGAAAATAAATTCATAATAACCGATAATCACGTGATGTTATCGATTGGCAGTACAGTATTTTATTCAAGAATAATAGATGAAAAGTATCCTGATTATGATAGCGTTATTCCAAAAGAGAATGATAAAGAACTGAGCGTTAAGACTGAAGAATTGCTATCATCTGTAGTCAGGGTATCTATTTTCGCGAACAAGACAACCCAGCAGATAAAGTTGACGATCTCAGGGAGCAGTCTAAAAATATCTTCAGCAGATCCGGAATCAGGTGGATCAGGATCTGAAGAGATTAGTTGTAAATATAGCGGCGAGGATATAGAAATTGGATTCAATTCGGAGTATCTGAAGGACATTTTAAGGCAGATTGATACTGAAGATCTAATTATCAGTTTAAAAGCTCCTATAAGCGCCGGATTAGTTTTTCCTTCTGAACAAGCGGAAAACGAAGACTATACAATTTTAATAATGCCGATAAGGCTTACAGAAGAAGCTTAATGCAAGTTCTTTGATGCATCTTGATAACTTGCGATTGATTAACTTCAGGATCTATGATAAATTTGAAACAGACTTTTCTGACGGATTAAATATTATCACTGGTGACAACGGGATTGGGAAATCCTCCATTCTTGAAGCAGTACACTATCTTTCACTTACTAAAAGTTTTCGGTCAAACAAGGATGAAGAATCGGTAAAATTTGATTCTGATAATTTTTTAACATCGGGGGTATTTATTTCAGATGATGGAATTGAAGAAAAAATTTCAATTTCATATTCCAAAAATGGCAGCAAAATAATTAAAAGCCATGGAAAAAAAGTAACATCATCCGGCGATATTGTTGGTAAGCACCCTATAGTATTTCTGTCACCTGAGGACGTAATTAATACGCTCGGTTCTCCATCCGGGCACAGAAAATTTTTGAACATGTCTATTTCCCAGGTAAAAAATAGACATCTGAACAATCTATTATCTTATAGAAGTGTACTGAAACAACGAAATTCGGCAATTGGATATGCCGCTTCCGGAAGCGAATCGTTTGAGAAAACGTTAGATGTTGTCGAGATGCAAATTGGAGAGCTTTGTGAGGCAATAGTTAAAGACAGAAAGAAATTTATTGGAGAAATATCTGCTGAATTTGAAAAGATATTCAGTGAATTGAATAACGGAAAGAAAAGTGGCTCAATAAAATATCATCCTTCCATAGAAGGAAACAAAGAAGAGATGATATGTTCATTTAAGGATCGCCGTGCTGCAGACTTCAATGCCGGATACACAACGAAAGGTCCACATCGCGATCGACTCTCATTCAAAATTAATGACAAGTCACTAAAGAGTTTCGGATCGAAGGGAGAGAATAAAGTGTTCTTGGTAGCATTAAAAATAGCTCAGGGTAATTACATTCACAAAAACCGGGGAATTAGGCCGATTTATCTCCTTGATGATATATTTATGGAGCTGGACAGAAAACATGCAGTTGAAGTAGTGGAGCGTATCAAAAATAGTGGCCAGGTAATTATCACAACAACAGATTTTGGTGAATGGTCTGACATGGTCGGATCGAACGTCAATGTTATTGGTTTGACATAATGCCATGGATCTCTGAAGCGCTTGAGGAAGTAATCGAGCAATTAGGTATACGAAAGTCGGTACTATCCAATAGAGCCAGGGATGTTTGGAAAGACGCGGTCGGCGAAATTATAAACGAAAATACGATTCTGGAAAATATCGAAAAGGATCGGTTGATAATCGTTGTTTCAGATGACAGCTGGCGCCAGGAACTATCTCTCAGAAAAGAGGAAATTATTAGCAAGATCAATGAGCTAATAGGCGAAGAAGCAATAAAGGAAATAATATTTAGATGAGCAAAGAAGAAAAGAAAATTCAAGGCCAAGATTACGATGCCGGTAGTATACAGGTTTTAAAGGGGCTCGAAGCCGTACGGAAAAGACCGGCGATGTATATCGGCGATATTGGTAGAAGGGGAATGCACCACCTCGTAAATGAAGTGGTGGACAACAGCATTGACGAGGCAATGGCGGGATATTGTACTAAAGTTACCGTCACTATCAATAAGGACGAGAGCGTTACCGTGATAGATAACGGCAGGGGAATACCAGTTGATATTCATCCCGAGGAAAAGAAACCTGCCCTTGAGGTCGTGATGACCGTACTTCATGCAGGCGGAAAATTTGAAAACGACTCGTATAAAATTTCAGGCGGTCTTCACGGTGTGGGCGTTTCTGTAGTAAATGCGCTTTCAGAGTGGTGTAAGGTCGAGGTCTTTCGTGATGGCACAATATATACGCAAGAATACGAACGAGGAAAGCCGGTAACAAAATTGAAAAAAGCAGGAAAGTCTAAAAAAACAGGCACAACCACTACATTTAAGCCGGACACCGGGATATTTACCGTAAAACATTTTGACTACAATATTGTTTCTGAAAGATTGCGCGAATTATCATTCTTAAACAAGGGATTAGAAATAGTTCTTACAGATGAGAGAGACGAGCGGACAGAAACCTTTCTCGCGAAGAAGGGGCTTATAGAATTTGTGAATTATCTCGACGAAAGCCGGCACCCGATTCACGGTAAGGTCATCTGGTTTGAAGGTGAGCGAGAGGGTACTCCTGTTGAAGTGGCAATGGAGTATACCGATAATTACACGGATAACGTGTTCACGTTTGTTAATAATATCAATACGATCGAAGGCGGAACACACTTATCTGGCTTTAGGTCGGCGCTGACTCGAGTACTCAACAATTTTGCCATTAAAGACAAGCAGGTTAAGCCGGGTTCGAAAGGGCTTTCAGGTGACGATTGCCGCGAAGGCTTAACAGCAGTTGTATCCATAAAAATTGCTGAGCCGCAGTTTGAGGGGCAGACCAAGACGAAGCTCGGTAACAGCGAAATTAAGGGAGTTGTTGACAGCCTTGTTTATGAACAGCTTACAGAATTTTTTGAACAAAATCCGCCTGTTAGAAAAAAAATAATTGAAAAAGCGCTTTTATCCGCACGGAGTCGAGAGGCGGCACGAAATGCCAGAGAGTTAATCAGGAGAAAATCAGCTCTTGATTCCGGTAGCCTTCCGGGAAAACTGGCTGACTGTTCTACAAAAGACCCGGAATTTACCGAACTTTATCTTGTTGAGGGAGATTCTGCCGGCGGCTCTGCCAAGCAGGGAAGAGACAGGAGATTTCAGGCGATACTCCCGCTTAGGGGAAAGATATTGAATGTGGAAAAGGCGCGGATAGATAAAATTTTAGGCAACAACGAGATAAGAACTCTCATTACAGCCATCGGAACTGGCATAAGTGGAGAGGATTTCGATATTGATAGGCTTCGATATGGAAAAATCATAATAATGACAGATGCTGACGTGGATGGCGCTCACATCAGGACTTTATTATTAACATTCTTTTTCAGGCATATGCGCGAATTAATTCAGGCTGGAAATATATATATTGCCCAACCGCCACTCTATAAAGTTAAAAAAGGGAAAAAAGAAGAATACGCGTATAATGAAAAAGAACGTAAAGAGATCATCAAAAGATTCGGTGGCGACAATAAGCAGAAAGTAGACATTCAGCGCTATAAGGGGCTAGGTGAAATGAACCCGGACCAATTATGGAAAACAACGATGGATCCCGAAAAGAGAACAGTATTAAGAGTTTCTATTGAAGAAGATACCGCTTCGGACAAAGTATTTTCAGATTTAATGGGCGAAGTCGTGGAGCCGAGAAGAAAATTTATTGAAGAAAATGCAAAGTACGTGAAAAACTTGGATATATAGTAGAGGATTTTAAATAGAACATGGACATTAAAAGAGAAAAAATTACACCCATAGATATCGTCGATGAGATGAGAAGTTCCTATCTCGATTATTCAATGTCGGTAATAGTATCACGCGCCCTCCCTGATGCAAGAGACGGCTTAAAGCCTGTTCACAGGCGTATTTTATATGGAATGGATGATTTGGGGCTCAGGGCAAACAGGTCCTTTAAAAAATCGGCAAGAATTGTAGGCGAAGTGTTGGGTAAATATCATCCGCATGGAGACACGGCGGTATATGATTCCCTCGTGCGTATGGCGCAGGACTTTTCTTTGAGGTACCCGCTGGTACGTGGGCAAGGAAATTTTGGATCAGTTGATGGTGATGGCGCTGCGGCGATGCGATACACAGAAGCCAAGATGCATCAAATAGCTGAAGAAATGTTACAGGACATTGATAAAAATACTGTGGCTTTTGTTCCGAATTTCGATGACACTCTTCAGGAACCATCTGTTCTACCAACGCGTATTCCGAACTTGCATATGAACGGGGCAAGCGGTATTGCGGTCGGCATGGCAACCAATATACCTCCTCATAATTTAAAAGAAATATCAAACGCAATTGTTGCAATGATAGAGAATCCTGATATAGAAATTGACGAACTAATCAAGTTTGTAAGCGGCCCCGATTTTCCAACGGGAGGAATCATTTACGGTAGAAAGGGAATTGCGGAGGCTCTTAAAACCGGTCGCGGCAGCATAAAAATTCGATCAAGAGTGAATGTAGAAGTAAGCAAAAATGGTCGAGAAGCGATCATTATTTCGGAGATTCCCTTCCAGGTCAATAAGGCAAATCTTATTATGAGGACGGCTGATCTTGTAAGAAATAAGGTTATTGAAGGAATAAGGGATATTCGCGATGAGTCTGACAGAGACGGTATCAGGATAGTGATGGATCTGAAAAAAGATGTGATTCCTGATGTCGTGATCAACCAGCTGTTTAAGCACACACAGCTCCAATCTTCGTTTGCCGTGAACTTTTTGGCGCTTGTAGACGGGCAGCCAAAAGTACTTAATCTGAAAGAATCGCTCATACCCTTTATTGAATTCAGGCATGATATAGTTCTTAAAAGGGCTGTTTTTGACAAAGAAAAGGCAGAGAAAAGAGCTCATATTCTAGAGGGCCTGAAGATAGCGCTTGATAATATTGATGCAGTTATCGCTGTAATTAAAAAGTCTAAATCTCCTGAAGAAGCACGTGGCAACTTAATAAAATCGTTTAAGCTCTCAGAGCTTCAGGCAAAGGCAATTCTTGAAATGCGGCTTCAGTCGCTAACTAATTTAGAACAGAAAAAAATTGTTGATGAATATAAAGAACTCCTGAAATTGATCGAAAAATTGACTTCGATAATTGATAATAAGACATTACGAATGGAGATAGTCAAAAAAGATATTAAGGAGATCAGCGAAAAATATGGCGACGACAGAAGAACGGATATAGTTGCCGATGAAGGTGAATTCTCTATCGAAGATATGATCGCCGAAGAAGATATGGTAATAACGATTTCTCACAATGGATTTATAAAGAGATTTCCGGTTAGCGGTTTCAAAAGACAAGGAAGAGGCGGAAGAGGCTTGAAGGGCGCCTCCACCAAGGAAGACGATTTCATTGAACATCTATTTGTTGCCTCAACTCATCATCACCTACTGATTTTTACCGATCGTGGGAAGGTTCATTGGCTTCGGGTTCACGAGGTTCCTCAGGCCGGAAGAGCTTCACGAGGGCGAGCGATAATAAATATCCTGCAGCTGGATAAAGAGGAAAACCCGCAGGCGTTTTTGGCTGTAAAAGAATTTGACGAGGATCATTTTATCCTAATGGCAACTGAAAAAGGTCTTGTCAAAAAAACAATACTTTCCGCATACAAGAGACCAATGAAAGGTGGAATTTATGCTATTGATATACTGGAAGGCGACAAACTAATTGAAGCTCGGCTTACTGATGGCACAAATGATATAATTCTTGGTTCGCAAAATGGTAAAGCCATAAGGTTTTCAGAAACTAATGTTCGGCCTATGGGTAGAAAAACTCGTGGTGTCCGTGGCATGAAGCTGCAAAATGACGAAGACAGCGTCATTGGAATGATAGTCATAAAGCGAGCGGGCACGGTTTTGGCCGTCAGTGAGAACGGATATGGTAAGCGGACGGGTATTGACGCATACCCGCCGAGAAACCGCGGTGGAAAGGGAGTACTCACCATCCGGACCACAGAGAAGGTTGGAAAAATGCTTTCAATAAAAGAAGTAGTTGATGGCGACGATTTGATGATTATTACTGAAAATGGTATAATGATCAGACAGCCGGTGGTAAAAATCAGAGAGATCGGAAGAGCAACACAGGGCGTGAGACTGATTCGAATCGATGAAAATGATTCAATCGCATCGGTTACACGAGTGATGGAAAGTGTTGACACCGAATTGGATGAAGAACAAGACGAACCCACAGATTCGTCAGAAGAATAGTACCTTAGGGTCGTGGCGCTATCGTCCCTATCTCGTTGGACTCAAATGATTCAAATTACATTGGGATAGACCTGGCTGTAGGGGATTCACAAAAACTTAGTTTATTATTGTAGATTTATTTTAAAAAAAAGAAATAAGCTACTAAGACTATTGTTATCAGCGATAGAACAACGGATATGGCAATTAATGGGGAGCTCTTCTTTTTATCCGCCCCGGGTTGAGGCGCTACCTGCCGAACTATATCAGCCGCATATTCTTCTACATTATCTGATAATACCAATAACTCTTTCAGCTTGCGACCGTCTTCACCAGGAGCGGTTTCATGAATAAATTTTGCATTATCAATAATTTTTAGATATTCATTAAAATAATCTACAGCCGATTGATTTAATTCATTTGAGGATTCAACAATTTGCTTATATGATCTTAGGTGTTTGTGAAAAATTTCCAATAATTTGATGTGAATTATCGGCATACCAGAATATCTGTCTTCCAGTTTCCTGGTTAATTCTGATATCGGCCTGGACGTATCATGTTCCCCGAGATGCTTATCTAAGCTTTTCAGGCGTTGGGTTATTTCATTGTGGCTGACAGAAGATGTTTTTATGAGATCCGTTCTTTTAATAAAATATCCATCAAGTCCATTGAATAATTCTTTTAGCCCGGGAACCCCGGCAACTATTTCTTGTAAAAATTCGTGCCTGTTTTCTTCCATTATTGCTATTAAAAACTGATCTAAGTGAGAAAGTAAATCGAGCTCTGCCTGAGACAGATTTTCTGCATCATCCC
>CBDUTM010000059.1:0-8002 GCA_965369985.1 uncultured bacterium
AACTCTCGCGATTGCACTTCGGGTGACGATATTTTCTGACTCATCAGAGAGAGTTTTTGAAAGTAGATCTATGACACGTTTGCCATACTTCGCAAGAGCATTACGTGCATGAGAGACAGTTTTTTTATCTGACAGACTTTCGATTAAATATGGTACAAAACTTTCAGATAGAATCTTCCTGGAAGCGTTTATAGCCGCTATTCTAACATCCGAATTTTCGTCTTGTAAAAGTTTAATTAGATTGTCATGAATCGGTGAGGGCGATTTTAAGGATGATAATGATCTGGCTAATTCAATTCTGACAAGAGATCGATCAAAACTATTATCCGAAAGAAGATCATCAATATATTCCTGAACTTTTCCGAGCTGCTCTTTTGGGGCATTGCTTGCAACACATATGATCGCGGCACACCTTACCCTAATATCAGGACTGTTTAAGAATGAACTTAATTGTATCTCCTGGTCATTACCCGAATACATGCAAATGTATTGAATAGCATCAGAAACCACTCCATAATTTTCGTCGTAAAGTAAATTTTCAATTTCAGGTAATAATGCAGGATCGCCAATTCTAAAAAAAAGTTTTATCGCGCGTTGTCGTATTTCCGGAAGTTTATTTGTTAAGAGTGGTTTCAAAGTAGGAACCAAAGATTTGGATGAGGCGGATTCCAACATTTTTAAGGCGTATAAAATTGTATCGTTATCTTCACTTTTCAATGCTTCAGAAAGCATTTTAGCGGTAGAAGCGTCTAAAGTTGAGGGTTGAGCAAGTTCGGGGAGAATATCTCTCGAGTGAAGAAGATCGCGAACGGAATTTAAATATTCCTTCTTGAGTTTGAAAGTGGCAGTAACCCAAAGAAGGATTATTACTATAGATATTCCTGCCATCTGTACAATACCAAGATCAAAAAAAGTAGTACCTACTATTATAATTAACCCCGCAATACCTCTGGCGAATCGTTGCAGAAATATATCAAGGAGTGGTTTCACTTTAATTTTTAAGTCCAAGGGAATTGGAAGATACATTATTTCGCGAGTAGAGTTGTCTAACGAATATTTAATGCTGCCATCCGTAATTTTGAGTAATATTGCAGATAACATAACCGGGTAGATAAATAAACCAAACGAACCAATAAGCAGCCCCACCGGCAGCAAAATGAGGGAGATACCGATCCCGAAACGTTTTAAAATTATGCTGGTCAGAAATAGCTGAATTATTAGTGATATAACGTTCATTAATGCAAAAAATGAACCGAAAAAAGCGGTTCTGTCATCAATTGAGCTAAATGATTTTTCAATAATTAAGTTGAACTCATAATCGATGAAGCTTGATACCATGATGCTTAATGTTATAATTATTCCAATAAGTTGTAAGTGCTTGGATTTTAAGATAATTTTTGAAGCAGAATTATCTCGCTGATCAGATATAGGGTCTAAAGTTGAATCAACCGGTATAATTGAGTTCATTCTGTTTAGCCTATCGGCTATGATGGCAATAACTATTAATATCCCGGCAGACACAAGTAAGAGATTTTCTGTTCCTGTTGAAGTTGCAATACTGTTAGTTATTCCGCCACCGAGTATACCGCCAAGAATGCCACCACTGCCGATAAATCCGAATAGCCGTTTTGCCTGCGATGCGGAATAGATAACATTAGCCATCATCCAAAATTGGGAGATCAATAAAACTGAATAAACGCTGACCCATACATAAAAAAATGCTGAAAACCAATCTACGTTTAGCTTGAACAGTTCGTGAAATAGAATGAGGTTTAATACAAAGAATATTATAGTTCCGTAAATAAAATATCTCTTTTCAAATTTTTTCGACATTTTATTATATAAAAATACAATAAAACCAATTATCGATGCTGTTCCGATATATACCCACGGTAAATTTTTTGCGCCAAGTTGCTCTAAAAAGAGTGAATTCCTGACCGGTTTAAGAATGTAATACGATGCGATAATTGCAAAGAAATAGAAAAACATCAATATTGACGTACCTATCTCGTCATCTCGAATATCTATTACTTTCCTTAGGAGCGTTTTAGCGCGAATCATAATTTAAAATATAAAATTTCGTTCAATATTCAATATCAACCAACCCTATCAGTCATTTAATTAACAAGTAATTAGTGATAATATAGACGAATGAAGGAGGGAATAATGTGAGAAAACCTACAATTTTTGAAATAGATCGATGTGAAAATTCTATAAGTTATTTTGTGGCATTCATTACAGTATTTGTATTTGTTAAGGAGTAAAATTCAGTAAGAGTAAAAAAAGAAAACATACCAATAGATTAATTATTCATAAATTGAGAGCCCCGATATATCTTTTATTAGTATTCGTGAATAAAAATCGTAAATTAAACTGATCTTATGGCTAATCCGCTTAAATCTTTCATGAATATCAAAAGGGAGGAGTTACCTTTTTCTCTTTTAATGTTCAGTTATTTTTTCTTAGTAATCACCTCCTTTTGGATCCTTAAGCCACTCAAAAAAACTCTTTTCATAACATTTTATGATCAGACAGGAGTGGATATTCTGATGTGGCACCTAAGAGGTTCTCAAGCAGAGCTTGTTGCAAAGGTATTAAATATGTTTGTAGCATTTGCCGCTGTAGTAGTTTTTACGTGGCTTGCCCGTAAGTATCATCGTCAGCAGCTGACATATATATTCTCCGGATTTATAATCTTGGCTTATGTGATTTACAGTTTTTTAATTGAAACCCCGGGTGATTTTACTATCTGGACGTTCTATTTGTTTGGAGATCTTTTCAGCACATTAATGGTTGCAACTTTTTTTGCTTTCATGAATGATAGCGTAACATCCGATGCGGCAAAACGACTTTATGGTCTTGTAGGATTGGGTGGTGTGCTTGGTGGTGTCGTCGGAACTACTTTTGTAAGAGTTTGGGTTGATAGTGTGACTCCGAGAACATGGCTGATGATAACCCTTGCAATAGCCTTGTTGATAATGATTATAGCAAAATACGCCGGAATCCTGGTTGATAAAAATCCTCCGCATGTTTTAGAGGAAAAAAGGGAACCCACTGATATAGATGAAAAAGCTGGAAACCCGGCATTTGAAGGAGCAAAACTTGTTTTCAGTTCAAAGTATTTATTGGCGATAGCAAGTATCGTAGGTCTCTATGAAATCGTTTCGACAATAATGGACTTTCAGTTTACTTCAACGATCGAACATTATCTTGACGGACCGGCAATAGGCAGGCAATTTTCAATCATATTCAATATTACCAACATTGTAGGAATGTTTGTGCAACTCTTTCTTACAAGTTATATCATGACCCGATTCGGTCTTAAAACCGCGTTGATGTTTCTTCCGCTTGCCATAGTAATAGGTTCCGCCGGATTTATCGTATTTCCGGTTCTTTGGATCGGGAGTCTGCTCAATACGGCTGACAATGGATTTAGCTATTCCATAAATCAATCGGCGAAGGAAACCTTATATGTTCCCACTTCCAGAGATGAAAAGTACAAAGCGAAGGCATTTATCGATATGTTTGTTCAGCGCTTCGCTAAAGCGTTGGCAGTCTTCTTGAGCCTTAGTATTACTATGTTCTTCACCGATTTTTCGAGCGTCAGATGGCTGTCCGTAGCCACGTTAATAGTTGTAATAATCTGGATATTTATTGTACGTTTCGTTGGCAGGGAATTCGATAAGCTATCTGATGAAAGACCGAACGCTTAAGACCAGATTACTCACACTATTAGTTTTTGTTCTTATTATTGCGGAGGTTTCATCAGCTCAAAGCATCACCTCAATTGACTCCGCTGACACTACAACAAGAAATTATGAAAACATCAGGGGGACAGTAAGAAAACACAGGTCAGCTGATTATTTCATTCGCAAGATTTTAGCATCGGGATTATATTTACCACGAAAAGCAGTAAAAGAAATACTTCGATCCACCGGAAAGAGTGCAAGTGTAATATCAGATGAAAAATATATCGCGCGAGCCGAGGAGTTTTTTTTCGTTCTTGATAAAAAAGCCGGTTGGTTTCCCAGTGTTCTATTATCATCGGGCTTCTCCCCATACTACGGCTTAAATCTATTTTATCGTGATGACAAGAGAAGCGTCCTTCTCAGCGGAAGATACAGAAATAGATATATGTCAGGATTGCAGGCGAAATACAATCAAGAGGGTATAATAGATGAAAAAGTTTGGAAAATAAGTTTTCTGGCTTTATCTGATAGGTCCAACGAACAAACATTTTTCGGATTCGGAGCAGATCCGCAAACCGATAGCCGAAATATATTTATAACCGGTTCTGGAGAATTTGGGAGATATTTCCAGAAGAGAATAAAATTTCAAGCCGTATTTGGAATCAGACCATCTGAAAAATTAGAATTATTTTATACCTCATATTATCAGAATCGGGAATTAGGGAATTCCGGAATAGGTGGCCGTTCCGTCAAGGATGTATTTGATGTCACTTTGATTCCGGGTTTTGGTGTTGAAGGAAAGCAATTATATAACGAAGTTGCAGTTAAATACGACACAAGAAAATTTAAAAAAAGCTTGTCATCAGGTAAAATGTTTGGTGGATACCTCGGTTATTCACAAGGTGTCGGGGGAGATAAGAGTAAGTTCTTCCGAATGGGCTTCGATGTAGCCGCATTCATTCCTGTCATTAAAGATAATAGAATAATAGTACCGAGACTTATTGTGGATAGAATAGAAAATATGGATGATGGCGTTCCGATCTCGTTCGTGGAATATCCGCGCCAACGGGCGTTTCGCGGCGTCTCAACCAGAAAACTGATCGCCACAGATAACTTATCGTTTATCCCATCACTGCAATATGAATGGCCACTGTCATATCGGCTCACCGGGCAGATTTTTTCCGATTTCATCATCGTCTCAGAGGATTTGAGTGGTTTGACATTCGATAATGCCCGTTGGGCAGCTGGGTTCGGGTTGGTATTGCATCAAGGGAGAAGCGAAACAGGGAAATTTGAAATCGCGTATGGATCAGGGGGTATAAAATTCCTGTTTGGATTTGGCTCGCCTTTACATAATAACGAACGGACGGACTGGAAATAATTTTGAAGATAAATAAATATATCAAAACAACTTTATTTATGATAGCTACGATGACACTATTGTCGTGTGCACATTCAGTAAGGTTCACAGATTCGGCGCCGGTTACCGACTCAAATGACGACAAGCCGATCGACATCCCAAGGTCAAGTGATTTTGATATGGAAGAGTACGTATTTGAAATCTTAGTAAAGAACCCGGCCGTAAACGCCATGAATGTTTCTTCGGTAAAAGAAGCTGGGGATGTTAATTCTATGGATCACGTTCCTGCGTCAAGTTGGTATGAGCCTCGGTTAGGATACAGGCAAATTTCGCCTGAAGAGCTTCTGCGCGGGCCCAAGGTAGTTGGACCTCCGGTAGCGCCTTTGACAGTAGTAAAAGCAAAAACCGCCGGAGGAAATCCCGGTTTCATAATTAAAGACAGCAGGGGAAAACTTTATCTGATGAAGTTTGACCCGCCCGAATTTCCTGCTATTGAAACAACAACGGCACTCATAGTCAATAGATTGTTCTGGGGGTTCGGCTATAATGTGCCTGAAGATTATCTTTATTTCTTCAAGCCGGAAGAGTTATCTGTCGAAAAGGATGGAGCTATCACCAGAGAAAATGTTGATATTGTATTATCAAAGGTCGCTCCTCCCCTAAATGGCTATTATAGATCTACGGTAAGTTATTTCATTCAGGGAAAGATACTCGGTCCTTTGTCCCAGATAGGATTAAGGAAGGACGATGGTAACGATAAAATAAAGCATGAGAACAGGAGAGTCTTGCGAGCATTAAAAGTATTCGGAGCGTTTACAAATCATTCGGATATGCGTATTGATAATTCTCTGGATGTGTATGTTGGCGAGGAAGGTAAAGGATACGTTAAACATTATCTTCTGGATTTCGGTGAAGCATTCGGCGGACATGGTGCGGAACATCAACGGCTATGGGATGGCTTTAACCATGTCTTTAGTATAAAAGAGATTTTTAAAAACATAGCAACAATTGGGTTGGTAGTGGAGGACTGGGAGAACTTAAGATATACTGATTGGAAGTCTGTAGGAGCATTCGAATCCGAGATCTATGATCCCGCGACATGGAAGGAGACATGGCCTTATGAACCCATAAGAGTAAGCAGGCGGGAAGACGACTACTGGGCTGCAAAAATCTTAGGAGCGATCACTCCTGAACATCTGAAATTGCTTATTAATGAAGCAAGATATCCGGAAGAAGGTGCAGGCGAATATATGCTTAAAACTCTTCTGGAGAGACAGGCTAAAACATTACAGTATTTTTTATATAATGTTTCGCCGTTGGAACCTCGCGGAATGATAAGTAACGCCATTGAGTTGGAAGATGTGGGCAAAAGTATCTTGGGCAACGAAAATACTTTAACCGAATATAGAATTTATTATTATGATACCAACGATAAGCAGATCGGAAATCCTATAACTGTCAAATCTGATAAATCACTGTTTTCGATTCCGCTCCAAAAGGAAATTATTGTTGAATCCAAAGGATATTTAAGAGTTGAAGTGCAGCTTCTCCTAAACGGAAGGAAAAATCCTCCTCCGGCAGAATTTCATTTTATTACTAATACAGAAAGCAAACCGAAATTAGTTGGAGTGGCTCATTAAAAATCTCAAATAAAATGCACGAGAAAACATTGAGAGATATATATCAACACGAAATTAAAGATCGATTACTCATTTTTTGACAATCCACTGCAGATGCTGACAACAGCGGGTTTTATTGTTATCTGTTCAGGGCGAATGATCTTCATTGATTGCGTATCGTAAACTCTGATACCCGTAATAAATGGACAGGTTTCAGCAATTTTTACTGCTTCGTCAATATTTTCTGCATTTATTATTGAATAACCGGTTATTGAGTCTAAGCCAAGCGGCAATTCTTTAATGCCATCCTTGGTGATCTCTTTTCCGGATCCGAATGGACTTCCCATATCAATAAATTTGTCTCCCACAGATGCGAACCAATTGCCCCAGGCTTCTTTTATTTCTTCGGTAGGTGTTACGAATCCGTAGTGCAAGAATACAAATTTTTTCATTTTTTCTCCTTTTTGTTGATATTGTCTCTGCCCAGATATTGGGAATAGTTTTCCAGGGTCTCTTCCTTGTTGCCCCAGTATGTGTGAAACTGCATTATCCAATCTTGAAGACCACGCAATGAATCTCGATTTAGTGTAAGAAAATTACTTCTCCCTAGTTTCCTTCGTATTATCATCCCCGCTTTCTCAAGTATTTTAATATGCTTGTGGATAGCCGGTAGAGAGAGCCCTCGGATCGAGGCAAGATAACTTATAGAACAAGGTTGCAAGCCTAACATGTCAATGATCTCTCGTCGATGTTTGCTGGCAAAGGCTTCAAATACATCATCCCAGTTTTTTGTGTTATTTATCTTATTCATAATAGTTAACTTATAAGTTAAGTATAATAATTAAAATCTATCGAGTCAAGTTTATTTATTTTGAAATGCAAGAATCATTTGAATTCTCATTCGTCCAAGACTGCATTGGTTTCATCTCTTTATTAAAATGAATTATGATCTAGGCGTTTGGCTCGTAAACTTCAAATAGCCTAATGTTTGCCGGTTCATCGGAAACTTCCGATATCGCTTGAGCCAGACGAGGACCTATAACGGGAGCAGCGGCCTCTGCGTCTTCTTTGGAATTCCAAAGAACGACAATTCCATGATCACCGGAATTATCATCTGCGAAGAAAACACATTCGTTGCATCCATTCTGAGCTTTGATGGCAGGAACAAATTCATCGGCGAGATCTTGAGCCGCTGAACGTGCTCCCGGTTTCAATGTTATTCTAACCAATCTTAAGTACATAAATTTCTCTCCTTGATTGTTAAAAATTATATTATAAAAAATAGATACAATTATTTTAGATGCTAATCAATATTATCGCGAAGGGTGTAAGAC
>CBDUTM010000060.1:0-7869 GCA_965369985.1 uncultured bacterium
CCTGAAATAAGAGTGAAGACCCGCTTAGATGTAACAGGTGCTCCGGATATAACAGTATCTGAGGACACGCTCAGATTCGGAATTACTTATATTGGTTTTCCAAATTCTTTAGAACTGGTGGTATTCAACGACGGAGTAGATTCACTTTCGGTAACGAGTATTGCTCCAATCAATGCGGTGTATACTGTTGATAAAACTGTATTTGGTTTAAATCCGGGAGATGGAGAGATTGTTGAAGTCACATTTGATCCTACGACGACAGGATTGTTTAATACAACTTTAACTATCTCAAGTAACGATCCGGATGAATCTTCACTTTCCGTCACCTTGCTTGGAGAAGCTGTATTACCTCCGTTAATGAGTCTGACACCTGATTCAATAAGGCAAGTGCTTGTGAAAGGTGATTCAGCTGTTCAAATCATAACAATAGACAATAGTGGCGGTGGAGGTGATTTGATCTGGGAAGGATTCTCAATTCAATCAGGAGAATTATCGGTTCTTACTTCCAGTCCGAATTTTGTTGGCAAGGGAGAATTGGTAAACTCGAAAACTACGGATAATCCTGATTTTGCCATGACATCTCAAAGGTTGATTTACAAATCAGAGATGATAGCTGAATCAAATGGAAAAATATCTTTCGCTACGAATGACCTGTCTTTGGAGTCTGTACTTGATAGCTTGAACCTAAATTTTGAAAAAGTGACGGCGGCTATTCCGGATAAGTATGATTTTTCGGATGGTGTTGTGGGTAACAACATTAATGACGGCGGAAACGATATGTATGATGGCGGGAATTTTATCGGTACCGATTTGGGTGGCCCAATAAATTATTCAGACGATTTAATAATTGACAATTCCGCCTTCGGAGACGGAGGCAGATACTTCACACGAAAATATCCGGGATTATTTGTCTTGGCAGCAGATATGAACGGTGTTGGTAATTTTGACATTACAGGTGATTTAGGAGCTGATGGCTATGGAAACGCGAATGGTTCCGTCCTTAGATTGGATCATGCCGGAATTGCGTATTTGGGTTTTGTCAAGCGTGTGTCTGAGGATGGAGGTGAAGAGGATGGGGGGGATCCTTCCGTAAATCATCTTATAATTGTTCCCCAACTCCCAACGATTAATCATGAATTTTCAACCAACACTAATAATGACTTTCACAGTGTATTCAATCTTCAGGAAGTAACACGCTTGTATTATCTACTCTATGCTGGTACCGATGGAAGGCATATAAATGACGAGAAAGCATTGCGTATAATGTATGTTTTCTTGCAGTCGTTGGATCCTTTCAGTTGGATCAGATTAACTCCTGAATCCGGAGTGATCGCAGCCGGTGCTTCTTCGGAAATAGAAGTGTTTCTCGATGGCAGATTACTTTCTTCCGGGGACCATAATGCAGATATTGAGATAATAACTAATGATCCATTGTCAGAGCAAAATACAATACCGGTTATCCTAAAAGTATTACCTTCTCCAATTGACCCACCGGAGATCACTTCTATTGATGATGTTCCGGGTGATCAGGGCGGATGGGTCACAGTAACGTGGAATGCGTCTCCTGACGATGACTTCTTCAGCTCGACTCCTGTAAGCAGTTATAGCATCTGGCTGAGGAACGATTATCCTGCAGCACCCTCATTCAGCGAAAACGAAGTTTTGCTAAAATCGGCGATTCAGGTTGAACAGGTGGAAACAAATGTAAAAGTAACTGATCTTAAGATAAATAAGAGCAACCTGCTTTCCTCCGGTTCTAAAAATTTATCATCTCTTTCGCGATTAAAAAATCAGATGACAGATCCGAACGGGATGACAACAATTATCAAATCACCGCAATTTCAAAAAGGAGAAGGGTTACCCAAAAAGCTGGAAAGAGTGATGAGTACCAATGGCATGTGGATAGGGATAGGCTCAATAGATGCTGTACAAGCTTCGGATTATACATTCCTCGTTCACACTCAGGTTGATTCGAACAGCTCGGGCAACAATTTATCCGTAATTAGGATATCCGCTCATCCCAATAATCCGTTTACGTATGCAACTTCGCGACCTGACAGCGGTTATTCAGTCGATAACAAGAAGCCTTCGGCGCCGGCTGCCGTCTCGGCAGGTATGGGAGCGGAAGGATTAGTTCTAAATTGGAATCCAATTGCAGATAATGATTTTGACTTTTACGCTATTTACAAAAGTGAAACAAGCGGATTTGATGCTTCTTCGCAAGATTATTTTGCAACGACTACAGATTCATTTTACGTAGATTCGGATATGGTGGAGGGAACTGCATATTTCTACAGGTTATCATCATTTGATTTTAACGGCAATGAAAGCGATTTCACTTCTGAAATTGCATCCGGTATAGTTGGAATTGATGGTGAAAGAATCGGAATACCGACTGAATATGCACTTGCGCAAAATTATCCTAATCCGTTCAATCCGGTTACGAACATCAATTATTCGCTTCCAAAACCGGGAAGAGTTTCGTTATTGATATACGATCTTAGCGGACAGGTGGTGATGCGATGGGATGATGAGGCTACCCAGGCGGGATATTTCCAGAAGAGATGGAACGGTACTAACATTGCCGGAAATAAAGTTTCCAGTGGAGTCTATCTATATAGGCTGATCTCAGGTGACTTTGTCCAGACAAGGAAAATGTTATTATTGAAATAATTAATAGCTAAATAGAATCAACAAAGCCGCAGCAGAGCAATGATTGCTTCCCGCGGCTTTGTTAATATCTTTATCAAAGATTAAGAGATATTACCCTCTACTTACCCTTTGGTTTAATTACAAAATTAAGATCAGCTAAAGCGCCTGAACTGATTTCAACCGTTTTTTCCATATTGCCCAGAGCTTCGTGCCAAGCTTTAACGGTGTAAGATCCCGGGGGAATACCATCGATACTGAATTTTCCATTCTCATCGGTAACGGAGTAATACGGTTGATCCTTCAGGACCACAACATATGCCTCCATCCAGTTATGAACATCACATTTGAATTTTACAACCCCGGGTTCAGTTAGCGTTTTAGATAAACGTTTTTTAAATTTTGGCTGAGCGACGTTAAAGAGAGTTTCCTTTCCTAAGTAAGAGTGGATGTTGTGCAATATCCCGTCTGCATTTACTACTGTGAGTTTTATGCCGTCCGCCCCTAATTCTGCCACCTGAAAATGTGGAGAATATGAGCACCCGGTCTGTTCAACAGATATTGATTCAACAGGGGATGGTTTTTTCCCGCCTTTAACTCCCTCTATTGTTACAAGAACGTTTTTCAAGCCCTTGTTTTCTCTGTTAACGATAAACTGTTTAGATTTCTTTATGTTGCCGCAAATTTCGTTATCTTTAGAAACGCGTATCCGCTTTGTTTTCGGATACTTATCATCAAAGCTGATCACACCGGAAACAGATCCTGTTGCAAGGGTAACATCGTTGTTTTCAATAATCTTTATTTCGCTGTCAATAATACTTTCGTGAAACCCCATAAGCAAAAGGACAGGAATGACGGTAACCAAGATCGCGGTAAATATATTTCTTAACATAGAATTCTCCTAAGGAGGGTTATTCAAAACCCCATTTCGAGCTTTCAGGTACGATACTGTCGAGATATGAAAGCAGATCGGCTATTTCTAATTCATTCAATGCGCCTTCCCATGTCGGGCAACTGTAAGGAGGAGTCGGGCCTGCAGGGTCAATTTTAAGTGGAGTTGAACCTTCTAATATAATTGCGATCAGATCCTCTTCTTCAAAGTCAAAATAAGATGTGTTTATGGCAGGGATATATCCATCCGGTTGAGCATTAGGATTCTCAACCCCTTCGTCTAAGGCGGGTCCGTGACAGCTCCAACAGGCTAATCGATCGGCAACGAGTCTGCCTCTTTCACGTGGACGAGCGTCCAGGAAAAAAGCGGTGATTGATTCCCAATCCCTCGCTGCTTCATTTTCTCCACCCGTAAGAGAACCTAAATATGTGGTCAACGCGTTAATTTCGCCATCAGATAGATGGAAATTGGGCATGAAAGTACCGGATTTATATGCAGGAGGATCTGCGAGCCAGACGCTTACCCATTTGCTTGTTTTCCGCACGCCTATCCATGTGAGGTTAGGTCCTGTGAAGCGGCCTGTTTTTCCAATCCGATGACACGCGAGGCAATCGTAAGCTTTAAAAAGTTCTCCGCCTGCTTTTTGAAGGTCGGAATTGTCGCTTACTATCTTTTCGCCATCAAAATCGCGCTTCATATCTTTAAAATATCGAACTATAGTTTCAATTTCATCATCAGAAAATTCAAAGTTAGGCATTCTTGTACCCGGTTTAACTTCATTCGGATCTTTCAGCCATTTGCGCAACCACTCAGGAGAGCGGCGGTTTGATATTTGATTTAGGATAGGTCCAACGGTACCCCCCGTAGTTCCGATGGTATGACAAATAAAACAATTTTTTTCCTGCACTAGATCGCTGTCCAGGAAACGTTTTGCTGCTTTCATATGGTTGGAATTTTTATCGGAATCTGCAGCGAAATTAGCAGAATAAGGTATAAATAAAGTTACCAGAAGGAGCATAAAATTGCGAAATGAAGACGCTGACAAACTCTTAAACATTAAATATTCCCCTATTAACAATTACACTCCACAAATGTGGAGTGTAATTGACGTGATTATATCGGTAGAAAATCTCTTTTAAAATTAACGAGCTACCTGCCCATATTTCCGCCAACCTGAACTTCATCACCATTGCTGAGGGATGAAACGTAGGCAGCTAAATTGAATGATTCGGGGCTGTCCAGTGGAAGCCTCTTGCCACTCATAAACATTCTTAAACAATTATTATTCATGCTGGCTAATGTGATAACAGCATTATTAGGTACCTTGAATTTGGGATATCGGGCCGATGCACCCACAAGATTCGCTATAGGGATCTTATAAGGTCCGTGTCCCATCTTTTTCGCAATTTCTGCTTCTCCGCCGGTAGTGCTGCCGCTGGGATGACAGGAATTACACGTGAGTCCATTAGTTCCGAGTCCGGAATCGTTAAACAGTTCTTTACCGTTTTTAAGGGCGGCTTTATGAACCTTCATTGCATTCATTTTCATGGCTTTCATATCGCTCATTGCTTTATCAATATTTGCCAGCGCCATATCCATATCTCCGGAGTGTTGTGGCCCATGTTCTTCTGCTTTATATCGAGCGGTGGTACCTGAACATCCTAAAGCAAATAATATCAACACAAGACTTCCGCTAAGTAGCTTGATCGAATTTTTATTCAAAATCATTATATAACCTCCATAAATTGTCTTATTGGTTCATCATTCCGCCGACATTCACTTCCTCACCGTTACTGAGGGACGCTATGTGGGCTTCTAATGACCATGCTCCAGGTGTATTGAGTTCCAGTCCATCGCCACCCATGAACATCCGAATACAATTATTGTTCATCTGTTGAAGTGTGATAACTGCGTTATTGGGAACTTTGTATTTCGGAAATGTAGCTGCTGCGCCTACCAGACTTGGTACGGGAATCATATATTCGCGCATCGGAATCTGCGCTTCTCCGCCTGTTGTACCGCCGTCTGGATGACAAGAATTACAAGAAAGTCCGTTTGTGCCGCCGCCGGTAGAAGGATCACTGAACATTGCCGATCCTTGCTTCAACGCTGCGGCTGTTTTTGCTGACACGTGGCTCATCTTTTCAGAAGAGCTCTTAGCCATCATCATATCCATATTTTCCATCGATTTCATTTTGTCTTCCATACCCATCATTTTTACCATCATACTGCAGGATGAAAAAAGGAAAGATGAAATCAGAAGGATGCCTAATATTAAACTTGTACGTTTCATAGAGCCTCCAGCTTTGTATTAATTTTGATCATATAGGACAATTATCCCCTCCGGCGAAGTTCGTTATGGTTCTACTAATTATTAATATCATGAACTTCAATAATAGTGGCCAAATTAACTGTAATCAATATTACAAAACCGGATAATGCTTGACAAAGTAAAAGTTGAATGTAAAGTTGTGCTATTATAAATATGCTTCAATTAAAAAACATCTCAAAAAATTACGGAAAAATTCGCGCTCTTTCTCCTGTTGACCTCACAATATCAACTGGGGAAACCAAGGTGTTAGTAGGTCCGAGCGGTTGTGGCAAATCAACGCTCATCCGATTGATCATAGGGGTAATTAAAAAAGATTCAGGAGAAGTCTATTTCGACGGTGAACTTATCAGAAATGATAATTTGATGGAAATTCGCAGAAAGACAGGTTATGTAATTCAAGATGGCGGATTATTCCCACACCTGACCGTAAGAGAAAATGTAACCTTATTATCAGAATATATGGGTTGGGAGGAAAATCGAATTGAAGATAGATTGCATCTATTAGCGGAATTAACTCATTTTCCTCTTGAGGCGCTTCAACGGTTTCCCTTACAGCTTTCCGGAGGTCAAAAACAGAGGGTAAGTCTTATGCGCGCGTTGATGCTTGACCCGAAAGTTCTACTTTTGGATGAGCCTCTCGGGGCGCTTGATCCGATGATAAGAGCAGACCTGCAGATAGAGTTAAAAGAAATATTTCTGTCGCTTGGGAAAGCGGTTGTGCTGGTGACACATGATATAAATGAAGCCGGTTTTTTTGCAGACGAAGTGGTTTTGATGAGGGATGGCAAAATCGTACAGCAGGCAACAATTGATGAGATGATCAACAATCCTTCTGACGAATTTGTAAGTCGATTTATAAATGCTCAGCGGTATCGAAACTGATATGAAATTAAAAATCAGTGATTATTCAATTAGATCGCTCTACACACTTATTTTATTCATGCTACTGTTTTCAACTAATATGTCCTATGGTCAAAAAGGGGAAAACTCTTTAATAATAGGGTCTAAAAAATTCACTGAATCTGTAATTCTTGGTGAAATAGCTTCACTTCTTCTTCAAAGTTCAGGGTTCAGCACACACCATCGAGATCAGCTGGGAGGCACCCGCATTCTTTTCAATGCTCTCCTCAGCGGGGAGATAGATATCTACCCGGAATATACAGGCACTATTATGCAGGAGATCTTAGCAGGGAAAAATTTATCTGAGGAAAACGACATTCGGGAGGAGTTGGCGAATCAGGGAATTCTCATGAGTGAACCGATCGGATTCAATAATACGTATGTAATCGGGATGAAAAGTTCTGTTGCGGAAAGTTTGAATATTGAGACAATTTCGGATTTAAGAAAACACCCTCAATTAAAATTCGGTTTTAGTAATGAATTTATGAGCAGAGGAGACGGCTGGCCAAGTTTACGAAATCGGTATGCTCTTCCCCAATCGGATGTTCGGGGTGTGGATCATGATATTGGATATAGGGCGTTAGAAAGCGGATCGATCGATGTTATAGATCTATATGCTACAGATGCGGAGATAGATTATTACGATCTGAATTCTCTGAAAGATGATCTTCTCTATTTTCCTGAATATTATTCTGTATTTCTATTTAGAAAGGAATTGCTTAAAAGCGCTCCGGAAGCGATCATCGCACTTCTAAGCCTTGAAGGAGCTATCACAGAAGCTGAAATGGTTTTCATGAATGCGAGTGTAAAAATTGAAGGTGAGTCCGAAGGAATAGTGGCTGCAAATTTTTTGAACAATAAATTCGGAATGCAAACAAATTTCAAAGAAGTTACAATTATGGAAAGTATAATCAAGAACAGTTACGAACATCTGTATCTGGTTTTGATCTCGCTGATCGGAGCGATAATTATCGCTATTCCACTCGGAATATTAGCCTATAAAAAAGAAAAAATCGGGCAGATCGTTTTGGGAGTAATTAGCGTTATACAGACAATTCCATCTTTAGCTTTGATCGTTTTTATAGGCTAATATTCC
>CBDUTM010000061.1:0-7868 GCA_965369985.1 uncultured bacterium
GTGGGCGTATCAGCGGATATTCCTTGGTAAATTAAATGAAAAATGGGCATCGCTTCCTGAAATAAGCGGACGTGAACTTTTTACAGTGGTACCCTTGGCTGTGATAGTAATAATTCTCGGATTTTATCCAATGCCGATTCTTGGTATGATGTCGGAGACAATGAACGGAATTATTGAGATGGTTCAGAACGGCGCAGCAATGGCTATACAATAACGGAATAAGAGATAAATGGATAATATCAGCAGCTTAAACTATTTTCTTCCTGAAATAACGTTGGTGGTTACCATACTGGTGATCATAGTATATGACCTATTTCTGAAGAAAGAAGACTCTGTATATACGGTATACGTTACTTCTGCGGGGTTAGTGTTGACTATGCTGACTCTCTTTTCTTCATATTCCGACGTTCAAACGAGTCTGTTTTCCGGTATGGTCGCACAAGATCCGTTTTCCTTTTTCTTTAAGTTTTTATTTGTTCTTGCTGCATTTTTCACTGTAGTGATCTCTTCCACTTCATCCGAAATGAAAAATAGATATCACGGAGAGTTTAATACTCTGATTTTGTCTATCACGTTTGGTATGTTTTTTATGGTATCCGCCACAAATCTGTTGATGGCATATATCGGGTTTGAACTCGTCAGCATTGCATCATATATCGTTGCCGGTTTTCTAAAAGAATCTCGTCGCTCAAGCGAAGCAGCATTGAAATACGTTATATACGGAGGAGTATCTTCCGGGATAATGCTTTATGGATTTTCACTTCTATACGGTCTGACAGGTACGTTGGACATATCTGAAATCGGTCAACTGCTTTCAGAGGGAAACGCAGGCGGTCTGACAGTTTTGGTAGCGTTTCTAATGGTTCTTGCCGGAATGGGTTATAAAATAGCTTCTGTTCCCTTTCATTTCTGGTCACCCGATGTCTATGAAGGCTCGCCGACGGCATTTACCGCATTTTTATCTGTAGGTCCGAAAGCAGCGGGATTTGCGCTTATAATCCGGTTTTTCAATACAGCATTTGTATCACGGGGTTCTGTCGGCCTTTCAGAGTGGCTTCCTTTAGCGCAGTTGGATTGGCCCCATATAATGATGTGGATTTCCGCGATAACAATGACTTTTGGTAATCTTATAGCGCTAAAACAGGATAATGTAAAGCGAATGCTCGCCTACTCGAGTATCGCACATGCCGGTTATCTGCTTATGGGAATTGTGGTACTCACGCATGACGGACTATTCGCCATGATGTTCTATCTTGCGGCATATTATATGATGAATCTTGGAGCGTTTTTTGTGGTTCTAAATATATCGGATCGGTTTGGCTCAGAAGAGATTGACAGCTATAACGGTCTTGTTTTTAAAGCGCCGTTTATCGCCATATGTATGGGAATATTCCTATTTTCGCTTGCCGGCATTCCGCCCACTGTTGGTTTTATCGGAAAATTTTATCTTTTTGCGGCACTGATAAAAAGTGGCTCCGGATATTATTCGTTGGCAATTATCGCTGCTCTGAACAGTGTAATTTCTCTTTACTTTTATGCCCGGGTATTGCGAGCGATGTTCGTGCGTGGCGAACCTGCCGAATCATCACAGCCTATCTCAAAAGCTCCTATTATCATAATAGGCGTATTGGCTTTTCCTGCACTCTTTTTAGGATTGTATTGGGCGCCTCTTGCGGACTTTGCTCGAGCTTCGTTAGTTATTCTCACAGGACATTAAACCTATATTTATATAGTGTTTCCGAGAAGAAATGGTTCAGCTGAATCGCTCAAAATATCCTTTGAAATTAGTCAACCTATTCCCTATATTTTTTCGTCCGGTTGAATGATTTTAACGGTCATTCGGGGGGAGTTTTGGGAGATGACCACAATTGAATATTAAGGCCAGAAGCGTAAAGTGAGCGGAAAAAAAGTATCTAATTCTCAAATTCAAATGGCGGAAATAGTGCTGCCGAATGATGCCAATACACATGGCAATATGCTCGGTGGCAGAGTTATGCATTTGATAGATATCGCAGCGTCGATGAGCGCTGTTCGCCACTGTCGAAAACCAGTGGTGACCGCTTCGGTCGACTCACTTGATTTTCGCTACCCGATCAAGATCGGTCATATGATATTATTGAGAGCGTCAGTAAATTATACACACGATACTTCAATGGAGATCGGCGTTCGCGTAGAATCGGAAGATCCGTTGACAGGCAAAAGGTTTCATACAAGCTCAGCCTATCTTACTTTTGTAGCGCTTGATGACAATGGTAGACCTACAAAGGTTCCGGACATTGAGCCGGAATCAGAGATAGAAATAAGAAGACACAAAGCAGCCGAGAAGCGCAGGTCTCACAGGCTCCAAAATATTTCCAAAGGAAAACCGGAAATAACCAGCTGATGCTGCAAGATTACCTTCCGCTATTAATATTAATATCCATCGTCGGTTTATTAGTAGTGTCAATGTTGATCCTTCCGAGATTACTTCAGCCAAAACGACGTTCCGAACAAGATCTTGAACCTTATGAATCAGGGACTACACCCACATCATTTGCCCGATTAAGATTCTCCATACGGTTTTTTATGGTGGCTATTATATTTATAATATTCGACATAGAAGTGATCTTTATGTATCCGTGGGCAGTGGTTTTCAAAGAATTACTCGGGATGGGAACGTTTATTTTCATTGAGATGTTGACCTTTCTCGGAATCTTAATGGTGGGATTCATTTACGTTTGGAAAATGGGCGCCCTTGAATGGGAGTGAAATGACGGACGTATCGAAATTCGCTGAAGATATATCAGATAAACTTTCCGGAAAATTCGGCGATGAGTTTATTAGTGGTAATGAATTTCATGGAACCGTATCGATCTCTGTTAAGAGTAAAAAAATATTGGAAATATTGGAATATTGCGCAAGTGATTCTGATTTAAACCTTCAATTCTTAACCGACCTTACTGCCGTTGATCATCTTGAAATTAAAGCTCCCGGGAGAATAGCTGTCGTCTATTGCCTTAGAAACACGGACAATATGGATCATGTATTGATCAAAGCATTTTTACCCGCAAACGAGATGGAGATCGATTCTGTCGTGAGCATGTGGGACTCTGCCGAATGGCTCGAGAGAGAAGTTTGGGATCTATTCGGAATTAAATTTAAGGGTAATCCGAATCTAAAAAGAATTTTACTGCCTGATGATTATGAAGGACACCCTCTTCTTAAAGATTATCCGCTGAAGGGAAGAGGAGAACGAGATTCATTTAAGGTGATACAACGTGAAAGCGGGCGGTATTGATTGAGTAAAACTTCAGCAGATCTACATACCGAGACATTAAAGCTCAGTTTCGGACCTCAACATCCTGCTACTCACGGAACTCTCCAAATTGAATTGGAACTTGACGGAGAGATAGTGATTGATCTTGAACCCCATATCGGATTTCTCCATACCGGGTTCGAAAAACTTGCTGAACATATGTCTTATAATCAGTTTGTGACGGTTACTGACAGAATGAACTATCTCTCACCTCTATCAAATAATATCGGATTTTCTGTGGCCGCTGAGAAGCTTTTTGGAATTGAAGTTCCAAAACGTGCTCAATATATCAGGGTATTGATGGGGGAACTTTCCCGAATTGCAGATCATCTTGTGGCTATCGGAACAGCAGCAATGGATTTAGGGGCTATGACCGTTTTTCTTTATGGATTTAGAGAACGGGAAAAATTATATGATCTCTTTGAGTGGGCTACGGGAGCACGGTTGACCACAAGTTACACGCGTGTTGGAGGCTTATTGTCGGACCTGCCGGAAGAATTCCCCGATGCGGTGAGAAAATGGTTGGCACAGTTTCCGAAAACCTTAGATGAAATTGAAAAGCTCCTGAATCATAACAGAATATTTCAAGACAGGACATATGATATCGGAGTGATCAGCAAAGAGGATGTACTAAAATATAGCCTTACAGGTCCTGTTGCGAGGGCATCAGGAGTAAAGTATGATGTGCGAAAAGATATGCCTTATTCTTCATATGAAGAATTTGATTTTGAAGTTCCCATCGGGGAAAACGGAGATGCGTTTGACCGATATTTGGTCAGGATGGAGGAATTAAGACAATCAATGAGGATAGTAGAACAGGTGCTTGATAATCTTCCTGACGGGCATGTAAATATCGATCCTGATTCGAAATTTATATTACCGGGAAAAGACGAAGTTTATACTTCTATAGAAGGTCTTATACATCATTTTGAGGTAACGATGGAAAACAGGGGGATTCTACCTCCTGTGGGCGAGATCTATATGGGAACAGAGACACCAAACGGCGAATTAGGTTTCTACATAGTTTCAAATGGCGGAAGAGAGCCTTATAGAGTGCGGATAAGACCTCCGTCATTTATAAATTACACGATTTTTAAAAAACTTATGAAGGGAGCGATGTTTTCTGATATAGTTTCAAATTTGGGTTCTCTGAATATCATAGCAGGAGAGTTGGACAGATAATGCCATCCGAATTTTCAGACAGCGCTAAAAGTAAAATTAAAAATCTTATGGAAGCATACCCGGACAATCGGTCTGCATTAATGAACGCATTGCATATTACTCAACAGGAATTCAGTCACCTTTCATTTGAGGCGCTTCAAGCCCTATCGGATCTGATGGATATCCCAGTCCAGCAGATAGAAGATACGGCTAGTTTTTATACGATGTATCTGAAAGAATCAATGGGGAAGAATATCATTTGGATATGCCACACTCTTCCTTGTGCGCTGAGAGGTTCCGCGACCGTATTTGATTATCTGAAGAGCAAGCTCGAAGTTGAGGTAGGTGAAACCACCAAAGACAAGCGATTTACTTTGATGAAGGCAGAATGCCTTGCATCGTGCGATACAGCGCCGATGATGCAGATAAACGATGAATATTATGAGAACTTGAATAATGAAAAAATTGATAAAATTCTCGGCAGGTTTGAATGATGGAAAAAATTCTTACCCGGAATATTAATGTAGAAAACTCCCACAAGATCGGAACATACATGAATTCGGGTGGATATGACGCACTCAAGAAAGTATTAAGTGGGCTTTCTCCAGAAGAAGTTACCGATATTGTAAAATCTTCCGGGCTTAGAGGTAGAGGTGGAGCCGGGTTTCCCGCAGGAGTTAAATGGGGATTCGTACCGAAGAACACAGGAAAACCGATATACCTTGTATGCAATGCCGATGAGTCAGAGCCGGGAACATTCAAGGATAGGCTCATGCTTGAGAAAGATCCTCACATGTTGTTAGAAGGAATTGTTATCGCCTCATACGCCATTGGCGCTAATACGGCTTTTATTTATATAAGAGGCGAATTCGCCGAACAGACCAAACTGCTCCTGGAAGCTCTTGATGAAATGAGAGAAAAAGGTTTTCTTGGAAAAAATATTTTGCAAAGCGGTTACGATTTGGAAATTTTAATTACCCGCGGCGCCGGAGCATATATCTGCGGCGAGGACACAGCGCTGTTGACATCCTTAGAAGGTAAACGCGGATATCCGAGGATCAAACCTCCTTTTCCCGCGGTAGAAGGTTATCTCGGTTCTCCCACCATCGTAAATAACGTAGAGACGCTGAGTTGTGTTCCCCACATAATATTGCAGGGAGCTGATTGGTTCAAGTCTATCGGAACGGAAAAGAGTGCAGGTCCGAAACTATTTTGCGTTTCAGGGCATGTAAGGAATCCGGGAGTATTCGAATTTCCGATGGGAATATCTCTGAAAGAATTGATCTACGATCATGCCGGCGGGATTTTACATAACAGAAAGTTAAAGGCGGTAATTCCGGGAGGATCTTCCACTCCTGTACTGACCGAAAGCGAGATAGATATTAATCTCGACTATGAATCCCTGGCGGAAGCGGGAAGCATGTTAGGTTCGGCGGGAATTATAGTAATGGATGAATATACCGATATGGTGGATGCATGTTATAATCTTTCCAAATTTTATGCACATGAATCGTGCGGACAATGCACTCCGTGCCGTGAAGGGGTTCCCTGGATGAAAATGATCCTCGGCAGGATCACGAATGGAAACGGCAGAAGAAACGACGTCGATCTTCTGCTTGATATCTGTAAGAGCATAGAGCGTCGCACCATCTGTCCGTTCGGCGATGCAGCAGTCGCTCCCGTGAAAAGCTATATAGATAAATTCAGAGAAGAATTTGATTACTATATCGAAAATAAAAAATCTATGATACCCAATGGATCAGAGCAAAATAATAATGGAAATTAATGCCGTTTATTAAGATCAACGATAAAGAAATAGAAGTCGATAAAGGATCTCGTCTTCTTCAGGTAGCGTTAGATAACGGGGTTGATCTACCCCATTATTGTTATCACGAGGGATTGTCAATTGCCGGTAATTGTAGGATGTGCGTCGTTGAGGTTGAGGGGATGCCGGGTCTTCAGATATCCTGCAATGTTACGATCGGTGAACTTCCCGAAGAGAAAAAAGTTGACGGGAAATATGATATGGTGGTTCAAACTGAAACTGAAGAAGTCAAAGATTCCCGTTCAAGAGTACTGGAACTTTTGCTTCTGAATCATCCCATCGACTGCCCTGTGTGCGATCAGGCAGGAGAGTGCTATCTTCAGGACTATACTTTTGCTCATGGGAATGCGCATAGTCGGTTTGAAGAGGAAAAGCGAGTAAATCCGAAGAAACAACTCGGGCACGAAATCTGGATATACCCTAACCGGTGTGTGCTTTGCTCGAGATGCGTTCGTTTTTGCGATGAAATTGTGGGAGATCCACAGCTTATAGTGCGAAACAGAGGCTATAACTCGATTATAGATGTAAGAGATAATCAGCCGTTAGATAATAAACTGTCCGGGAATACAGCTGATATCTGCCCTGTAGGAAGTCTTGTTAGCAACGATTTCTTACATAAAACGAGGGTTTGGAATCTCAAAGAGACTGAAACGATCTGCAAAGATTGTTCGGTCGGGTGCAACATAACAGTTGGGGCGACCAAAAACGAAATTCAGCGAATTAAGCCCCGCAGAAACGATGATGTGAACAGTTTCTGGATGTGTGATGATGGCAGGCTTGGATATCATTCCTCTGATAAAATAGAACGGATCCAATCTCCGATGATCAAGGACGGTGATAGTTTTAAACCTGTATCCTGGACTGATGCGTTTGAACTGATAAAGACTAATTTGCTGGAAAACACTGAAATATCACCTGACAATATATCGTTTATGGGTTCGGCGAACTGCACGAACGAAGAGAATTATCTTATCCGTAAGATCGCAGAATTTCTATCGGTCCCGGTACAAAATATATGTATCAATCCCGGAGAGGTGGAGGGCGAGCCGATAATTTATAAGAGCGGGTTTAGAATATCCCCCGATAAAACGCCCAACAGAAACGGTGCGATAGCAGTCATGGGGTTGAAGGAATCAGATGACGGCATCGATCCGTTTAAAGGCAATATTAAAGTTGTCTATTTGCATTACGGAGCGACTTCCGACTATATGAATGAAGCAAATTTCGATGCGATAAAAAAATTAGATTTTTTTGTGGTTCAATCGGCTTATATGTCTGATGCCGCTCAACTTGCTGATCTGATTCTGCCTGCCTCCATTCATTACGAGAAGAATGGTACAATGTTGAATGATACCGGTAGAGTGCAAAGATTGATGAACGCCATCGAGCCTCCGATAGGCGTGCGGGAAGACTGGAAGGTCTTGTCTGAGCTTGGTAAAACGCTGGGCTGCGACGGAATGGATTACAAGACAGTGGATGAGATCACGGATGAGATAGCGGGAAGTGTTAAGGGATTTGAAAAGATCAGCTCCGGTTCATTGGGCTCACTCGGCATGTCAGCCGGCAATAAGAACAATAAAATAAAAG
>CBDUTM010000062.1:0-7798 GCA_965369985.1 uncultured bacterium
TAAACAGGTGCTATTTTTTAATTATGGGCATTTTTCGAAAAACCCCAAACCGCAACAGGTTTATGCCAAACTTTCTCCCACTTCGGCAAACTCTACATTCCAGACGTTTGGTAATCCTAATCTAAATCCGGAAACGACAGTATCGTATGAATTGGGGCTTAAAAACAGGTTTTCCGAAGACGATGTTCTTACAATAACGGCATTTTACAGAGATATCTTTGATTATGTGACGACTGTGCGATTCAGAGGGTTTGGTAGGGATGCCAAAAGAAGTTTTATTACCTATTTGAATTTAGATTATGCGCGATCCCGAGGCATTGAAGCGGAATATCGAACAAGAGCCGGCGAGCATTTGACAGGCTCGGTCAACGGTACAGTTTCTCTTGCTACCGGAAAGAGCTCCTCTCCAAATGACGCTTCTTTAGTGGCAAGAGGCGATTTACCGGAAAAGAAGATTACAGAAGATTTTCTTATCTGGGACAGACCGTGGCAATTTTCAATTAACATGAACTATTATGTTGGTAGCGATAATTCTCCAAACTTATTCGGAATAGGATTACCCGGTAATTGGAATTTTAATTTCAGATACTCCGCGCAGGCAGGTAAACGTTATACTCCTATATTCAACACGGGTGATACACTTACAAACGGAAGAACTGTGTACTCAGGCGATCTTGATGGTAATGGCTTTGCGGATGAATTGTTTGCCGAGACTGCCGATTATTGGGCGTGGGGAAATTTAAATTTTAAAAAATGGTTTGATATAGGCGGATCAGAATTAGCATTCAGTATCGAGGTTCTGAATTTATTCAACAGGAAAAATTCAAATATAATTAACCCTGTAACAGGTAGAGCATACGAATTAGGTGATCCGACCCCGAATGGTTGGAATGACCCGCTATTTCCCGATGTGTCCGCTCCGGTATCTCCATTTCCATTCAATCCCGCCAGATACAGAAACCAAAGAAATGTTAAAGTTGGAGTAAGCTTTGGCTGGTAAATTAAAAACACTCCTATTTGTACTCAGTTTGCTGTTACTGAACTTAAATCAGGGATATTCTCAGTTGGTTCCGGTACTTGGAGGTCAGCGCGCAGGCACTGCGGCAGCACAATTTCTGAAAATCGGAGTTGGCGGCAGAGCGACAGCCATGGGAGAATCATTCGTAGCGGTAGCTAATGACGCTTCGGCATTGTATTGGAATCCTGCGGGAATAGTTCAATTTAGTGGTAATGAGTTAATACTGAGTCACATTGAATGGCTTGTGGATATTAAGCACGAATTCGTGGGATACGTTCATAAATTAAATAACGTAAGTGCGGTGGGGATACAATTTACGTCTCTCCATACTGAAGATATGCCCGTTACAACAGAATTTCAGCCACGAGGGACTGGAGAGTTCTTCACGTTCAGCGATGTACTTTTGGGGATAACTTATGCGGCTAACTTGACCGATCGATTCAGTTTCGGCGGAACAATAAAATATTTTGACGAAACATTGGATGATATATCAATGAGCGGAGTTCTACTTGACCTAGGTACTTTTTATAAAATAGGTGCTGGTTCAAGTCGTTTTGCTGTCGCAGTTACAAATTTTGGGGGGCAGTTAACACCAGACGGTGAAACAGAGCTCCTAAATGGAACCGTTGTTAAAAAATTTCAATCATTTAATCCTCCCACGTTTTTCAGAGTAGCTTACGCTCAGGAAATTTTTGATAATGAAACCAGTTCACTGACAACTTCGATTCAACTGAACCATCCAAACGATAATTCTGAGAATATAAATATCGGCGCTGAATATTGGTGGAATAAAACCGTGGCTCTTCGGGGCGGATATAAACTGAACGTGGATGAAGAATCAATATCTTTTGGAGCCGGCATCAAGTCTTCGGTAGCAGGATCAGATCTTGCTATTGATTATTCATTTTCGAGTTTCGGGTTGTTGGGTAGTATAAATCGTTTTTCATTCAACGTAGGATTTTAGATGATTCAGCGGATTCATTTATCGAACATCATGCTTATCTGCCTGATATTAATTTCGTTACTGGTTATATCATGTGTAGATAAGAATGAACCTACAATATCTTCCTTTATTGACGACTCCGGTGTAGATTTTGATGCGAACAGAGGCAGATTTGGAGATACGCTGTTCGTATTGCAATCTCCTATATGGGAACCGAATCCCGGAGCCCCGCTCTTCGATAAACCATTCAGTAAGCCGGGAGACGTGTATGTAGGTCGCGAACCCTTTATTTATATTGCTGATACAGGCAATGATAGAATCTTCATGCTGGACACTTTTGGAAATATTCTTGGAATAATTGAGGGAATTCCTCATCCGGTTGATATGGTTCAGGACCCAAGGTTGATCTTGTATATTGTTAATGAGACATCAAAGATCTATAAGGTCGATCTCTTCAAAATAAATCATGATCTCGCAAACGCCAAAATTGACACAATATTCGGTGCAGAACAAAAAAATCATGATTGTGAGCTGCGGCCATCCGATTGTTGGGAATTTGTAGGAATTTCGGTATATAAAAACGATGACGGAGATAACGAGCTATATCTGGCCAGCACCGGTCCCAGAGAGAGAAATAGAATGATTCATCAGCTTTCGCTCGATACCTCACGAGTTGAGCCTTATAAAGGACCGCTGCCGCTCGTACCGGGTGGACTTGGATTTTTCGGAGTGACGGAGCCTACCGGAATAACAGATGTGCGAGGACGATTGATAGATTTCGTATTTACGCAAAGAGGAGCCAACACGTTCAAGGTACAGTGGATCACAACCGGAGGAGAAACTTCAGCTTTTGGGGCATTTCTTGATCCGAGACTCGGATTTGACATATTCCAATCAGATTTTGTAGAACCTGAAGATGTGGCTGTGGATGAATTTTTAAATCTGTATGTAATTGACGCAGCCGCTGATAGTATGTATAAATTTTCAAGTAACGGCGCCTTGCTTCAAACCTTAGGGCCGGTTAACGATGCTCAAAAAGAGCTGACATTAACTTCTACATTGCTTGAAAACACATTTATTGACAGCCTTGAAGGCCCACCAATCCTCAAGGGAAGTATAGATATATTTAAATCTTCGGAATCTGATACGACACTATTATTATCGGACAACGGCAGAGGATTTTTCGAAGGGTGGGCAGGAACAGGAACAATTAATTACGAAACAGGTTTGATGAATATCACTTTCAATGATTCAATGCGATCGGTGACCTCTGCGGGAGTAAAAATGAGCATATTTTATTCCACAAAGGGATTAAATAATCCGCGGGGAATATCAGTGTTTAATAAGATTGTTTACATCGCTGATACCGGTAACGATCGTGTTCTTCGTTACAAGCTTTCCACTGATATAGAATAAGAAAAACAGCTCCCAAATCACCTATCAACCTTCCGAACAATTTATTCGGGAGCAAATTCGGATCAATAGCGTATAAAAGGGGTCTCTTTTGCTTGTGTTTCAAAGAGATTGTTGTTTATATTAAGTTTAATTCATCTTAGGAGTTCGAAAATATGCTTAAAAAGATGAGAATTTTTGTTTTTTTTCTCCTTTTGCCATCAATTCTTCCCGCTCAGGGTATAACATTATTTGAACAACGAAACCTCATAAACAGGCCAACTGCAGGCTCATTAGACAGAGGAAGTTATGATTTTGAATTAAGAGTTTATCCCGGCGGCGGATTGCTCGGAGGAGTGGCCGTAGGACTCACCGAGAGAGTCACTTTTGGAGCCACTTACGGGGGTTTAAACATCATTGGCGAAGGGGAAGTTAAATGGAATCCACAGCCCGAAGTAAATTTTAAATACAGGCTTGTCGAAGAGAGCTATTCCGGGCCGGCAATTTCAATCGGTTTTAGCGGTCAGGGATACGGTTCATGGTCAGAAGAATTAACTCGCTTTCAGATAAAATCACCGGGAATCTATGTTGCATTGAGTAAGAACTACAGTATGATAGGAAATCTTGGTTTTCACGGTGGAGCAAACAAAAGTCTTGAGGATGATGACGGAGACAATGACCTGAATCTTTGGGTGGGATTTGATAAAAGCATAAACGAGGAGATATCGCTGCTTGCAGAGTACGATTTCGCTCTAAATGATAACAGCAATAATTCGCTCGGATCCGGGAACGGATATTTTAATGCAGCGCTTCGATGGACGTTCGTGGAGAAATTGGTAATCGAATTTGACGTAAATAATATATTGGGTAACAGAGTGGATACGGATGCGGCAAGCAGGGAAATTAAGTTAATATACGTAGAATTTTTCTAATCAAAGGGGAGTGTTAAATTATGCCGGGACACCTGAAATCAGTGATGATAGTTGGTATGCTGTTAGTGCCATTGGGTTTATCTGCCCAAGATATGGGTGGAGAAGATTCACTCATGATGGACACTGATACTACTATACATGGGATGCAAATGGAAACAGGCGCAGCTGAGCAGTTTGAAACAGAAGGAGACGCACATAGAGATGCTTTTGATTCGAAAATGGCGCTTGAGTCGTATTTGAAAGCTAACGGGGAAGATTCATCGAATGCAAATTACATTTGGAAGATCGTCAGGGAGTACACTGACCTGGGGTTTTTTGCAGATAATGATGATGAAACCAAGGCGTACTACGCTGATGCGGAAAAATGGGCAAGAGATTGTGTGAGTATGTTTCCCGATAATGCCGATTGTCATCTCTTTCTTTCCGTTGCCATGGGACGAGTGGCGCTTTTTTCAGGAGGAAAGAAAAAAGTTAATTTATCAAAAGAAGTGAAAGAGGAAGCTATAAAAGCAATTGAGCTCAATCCGAATTTAGACGGCTCATATCACGTATTGGGAAGATGGAACAGAGAGGTAGCAAATTTATCCTGGTTTTTAAGAGCCGCTGCTAAAATAATATATGGAGGGTTGCCTTCTGCCTCAAATGAAGATGCTATTAAAAACTTTGATATAGCCATTGATCTTCGACCTGACAGAATGCTGCACTATTTTGAACTTGGCGTAACCTATAAAGAATTGGGCGAAAAGGCGAAAGCTAAAGAAGCATTTGAAAAATGCCTGTCTATGGAAGTTGCAGAGCGTCAGGATGTAGGGCGACAGGAAGATTCGAAGGAGTTTTTGAAGAAACTCTGATAATTTTTACATATCGTTACGGTAATAGGGGCATCTTCACGGTGCCCCTGTTTGATTCCCGATAAGTTATTGATATTAAGGGGATATTCGTTAAATACCGCTTGAATTCGCGTCTAAAATTGTGTATATTCGATGTTCGAATATAAACGGGATGGTGGTGGCAGGTAACAAGATAACAGTACGCGGCGCGAAGGAACACAATCTTCAAAACGTAAACGTAGATATACCGAGAGAAAAACTCGTTGTACTCACAGGACTTTCCGGCTCGGGAAAATCTTCATTAGCATTTGACACAATCTATGCTGAAGGTCAGAGGCGATATGTTGAATCGCTATCTTCCTACGCGAGACAATTCCTTGGTCTTATGGAAAAACCAGATGTCGATTACATTGACGGTTTATCTCCTGCAATTTCCATAGAACAGAAGGGGACTTCAAAAAATCCGCGATCTACGGTGGGAACCGTAACAGAAATTTACGATTACTTGAGGTTACTCTACGCTCGTATAGGTGTGCCTCATTGTTATAATTGTGGTAAAATAGTCGAGCGGCAAACGGTGCAACAGATCGTGGATTCCATTCTCAATATTCCGGAAGGTAAGCGGATACACATACTTTCACCTTTAATAAGAGGGCGAAAGGGCGAGTACAAAGAACTATTCAAGGAAGTTCAAAAGAAAGGATTCGTCCGAATGAGAATTGACGGCGAACTCCACGATCTGGAAAATATTCCGAAACTTCGTAAAAACAAGAAACATGATATTGAAGTGGTTGTAGACAGATTAGTGGTCAAATCAACAATAAAAGAGCGACTGACAGATTCGGTAGAAACTGCTTTGCATTTAAGTTCAGGATTGATTTTCGTTGATGTGTTGGGAGGAGATCTGCATACATTCAGCGAACAATTTGCATGCACAGATTGTGAAATATCCTATGAAGAATTAACTCCAAGAATGTTTTCTTTTAATAGTCCATATGGCGCATGTCATCTCTGCCACGGCCTTGGTACACAAATGGACGTGGATCCATACTTAGTGGTTCCCGACCCGTCTCTGTCCCTTGCTCAGGGTGCAATAGAGCCGATAGGCGGTCAACCGAGGGGGAATTGGTTTTCTTCAATTCTGAAAAGCGTAGCTGCGGAGTTTGATTTTGATTTCGTTACGCCATGGAAGAACATTTCGAAAGAATCACAGGATATATTACTCTACGGATCAGGTGATCTGGAGATAACTGTCAAATATGTCCATAGTAATGGAAAGGCAAAAGGAGAATATCAGACAAAATTTGAAGGAATATTACCGAATCTAAAAAGACGATATTCACAAACGGGATCAGCCGGTATTCGTGGCTGGATAGAAAAATTTATGTCGATCAAACCGTGTCCCGAGTGTAACGGCAGCAAATTGCGCAAAGAAAGTCTGGCTGTGCGGGTAGGTGGATTAAATATACAGAAGCTTACAAATAAATCAATTAAAGGGGTGAGAGAATTTATCGGTTCACTTAAGCTCTCCAGGACTCAACAGGAAATATCTAATCAGATAATCAGCGAGGTAAAGTCGCGGTTGGAATTTCTTCTGAACGTAGGATTGGATTACCTTACTCTTGATCGTCGGTCGAGTAGCTTATCAGGGGGAGAATCACAACGCATCAGACTAGCTACACAGATAGGTTCTCAACTTGTGGGCGTGCTCTATATTCTTGACGAGCCCTCTATCGGCTTGCATCAGCGGGATAATAGACGATTGATCGATGCCCTTGAAAATCTTAAAAGAATCGGAAATACAGTTCTTGTGGTGGAGCATGACCAGGAAATTATCGAAGCAGCCGACTGGGTTGTAGATCTTGGACCGGGAGCCGGTAAAAACGGAGGCAAAATCGTTGCTGCAGGCACACCGGCTTTTATAAAAAAACATAAAAATTCGTTAACCGGAAAATATCTGTCCGGCAGGAAAAGAATTGAAATTCCGAAAAAGAGAAGAAAATATAACGGTAATTCCTTGAACCTTAAAGGTGCGACGGGTCATAACCTCAAGAAAGTGAATGTGGAGATACCTCTTGGGCTTTTCATCGCTGTGACAGGAGTATCAGGATCAGGAAAAAGTACGCTGATAAATGAAACGCTTTATCCTGCATTGATGAGAAATATTTATGGAGGTATAAAAATGCCTCTAAAGCATTCAAGCATTGAGGGAATGAGCAACATAGATAAGGTTGTGGATATAGACCAATCGCCTATTGGGAGAACACCACGCTCTAATCCGGCTACCTATACAGGAACATTCACCTATATAAGAGACCTTTTCAGTAATTTACCCGATTCGAAAATAGCCGGATACAACCCCGGTAGATTTAGCTTTAACGTTAAGGGTGGAAGATGCGAATCATGCGAGGGCGACGGGATTAAAAAAATAGAAATGCATTTTCTTCCTGATGTTTATGTACCCTGTGAAGCATGCGAGGGGAAAAGATATAACAGAGAGACACTTGATATTCGCTATAAGGGGATGAATATATCTGATATTTTAGAAATGACCGTGAAGGAGGCATTAGAATTCTTTCAAAAAGTGCCGAGAATTCAAAGAAGGCTTCAAACTTTAACAGATGTCGGATTAGGCTATATTCATCTCGGTCAGCAAGCCACAACTCTTTCGGGCGGAGAAGCT
>CBDUTM010000063.1:0-7734 GCA_965369985.1 uncultured bacterium
GGTCAAGCGTGCCTTAAAAAGAGAAGGAACTCAAAATTATTGGGAATTATCCACTCTTCCAAGAGAGACGAGAAACTATGTTCCGTCGTTCATAGCGGCAACGATCATAGGTGAAAATCCCACAGCATTCGGTTTTAATGTTACGCCGGCACCGCCGTTGTCATTCGAAGAGGTCTCAATTAAGGGAAGCATTAAGCTAAGCATTATTTCCAAAGCGGCGGAAATCAGTCTTGAAGAACTGATATCACTGAACCCGGAACTGAGGCGAAAGTCTACTCCTCCCCGGATCAAAGGTTACTCGTTGCTTCTGCCGAAAGGGACCAAGGAACGATTCAATAAAAACTTCGCAGCGCTGCCGGAATCAGAACGGACCGGTTACGTCCGACATAAGGTAAGACGGGGCGAAGCGCTTTCCACTATTGCCACTAAATACGGTGTTTCGGTGAGGGAGATAGTTTCATTAAACGATATCCGCAACAAGAACAGTATCAGGGCCGGCAAGCTGTTGGTCATTCCAACGGGAGGAAAAGTTTTCGGCGCAGCTCCATCCAAAAGGATAGAGAGCCGGACATCGATTCCAAAAGGGAGTAAATCGTTGAAATACCGTGTCAGAAAAGGAGACACGTTGGGTCACATAGCAGAATATTTCAACACAACGGCTCTTAAGCTCAGAAAGTGGAACGGACAGAGGTATAGTAAACCGATTTATGAAGGAGAAGCGATAAAAATTTATTTTCCGGAGTATTTGAATATTTCACAACCTGCATTTTCGGTAGCTGATCCACGACTCTTTCTAGCGCATCATCGGATAGAAGAGAGAGAAAGCTTATCATCGCTCGCGATTAAATACGCAGTAAAATCAGATGAGATCAGGCTTTGGAATTCGCTTAAAAGTGTTAAGATTAAAAAGGGGAGCGTGATCCAACTCTGGACAATGAAGGTGACCAAAGACCAGGATGTGATCAGTTTCAAAGAATTAAAGGTGCATACGGTACGCAGAGGAGATACGCTTTGGGATATTGCTAAAAAGAATGGTGTAACGCTATCCCAGGTGATTGCGTGGAACCCATGGACGGAAAAATCCCAGATAAAACCGGGGGACCGGCTCAAAATTTATAATTGAGACAGATGTTAGGAACTGATAATAAAATATTTACGGTAGCGCTTCTCACAGGTTCTTTTTTCATATTTTTGTTTCTGTTGCTGATTTCTTATAACTATTTTTCTCGCGGGAAATTAGAGATATCTTCCGGTAAACCCAGAATAGCAATCGTAGAACTAAGAGGTCCGATCTATGAATCAAGACCGATAATTAAACAATTTAAGCGATTCGCTAAGGATGATGACATTGATGCAATTATATTCCGGATCTCGAGTCCGGGAGGTGGAGTTTCGGCATCTCAGGAAATATATGAAGAAGTTCGAAGAATACGCGACTCCGGTAAAATTATAGTAGCTTCTATGGGTCCCATGGCGGCGAGCGGGGGATATTATGTAGCATTAGCGGCTAATAAGATCATGTCGAGTCCCGCCACGGTAACCGGTTCCATAGGTGTAATTGTGGGGCTGCCGAATTATGAGGGGTTAATGAAAAAACTCGGGTTAGGGTTTGAGAACATCACAAGCGGTCCCAGGAAGGACAGCGGCTCGCCTTACAGGAAATTTGAAGTCGATGACAAAAGAATGTTTCAGGATGTAGTTGATGATCTCTATGATCAATTTGTGAACGCGGTATCCGTAGAAAGAGGGATTTCAGAAGAGAGAGTCCGTGAATTGGCCGACGGCAGGATCTATTCCGGTTCACAGGCAAAGGAGCTCGGACTTGTTGATACACTTGGAACTTATGATGATGCTATTGATTATGCGGTGGAACTGGCAAATTTGACCGGAGAACCTACTCTTATCAAAACGAGAAAAAGGAGACCATCGCTTATTGAACTGTTGTTCGGTGATGCCCGTACCCTGATCGATATAGTGGAGCCGACGGTATTACCTGAATATAAACTAAATGTAAATTTTTAGCCCGGAGGAATAAAGTGACAAAGGCGGATATTGTCGATGTAATAGCAGAAGCAACTGGACTGACTAAAGTAGAAACCGAAGCAGTAATAGAAGGCTTTTTGAGTACGATTAAAAACGCCTTGCAAGAGGGTGAAAAGGTTGAATTTCGCGGTTTCGGAAGTTTTAGCGTGAAAAAAAGGGCGCCGAAAAAAGCGAGAAATCCCGGGACAGGTGAAGTAGTGTACCTACCGGAGCGATATGTGCCCGTATTCAAGGCGTCTAAATTGCTAAAAGAATTAATTTCAGCTAACTTGAAACCCGGTCAATAAACATTAATAAATTAAAATAGGAGAACAGGTACTTTATGCCATGCGGTAAAAAGAGAAAGAGAAAGAAAATAAATACTCATAAGCGTAAGAAGCGGCTTCGTATGAATCGTCATAAGAAGAAGAACCGTTAAGCTTTAACGTCCTAGTTATATTTTATTAAAATAACCGAAAGACTCAGCTAAATATGTTCAGCTGAGCATGCGAGGTGGAGAAGGTGGCAGCAAAAATAACAGCGATTATCGCTTTCACTTTTATAATTCTAATACCATCAAATTTGCTGCAAGGATGGGGTTTTATAGCGCACGTAAGGATAAATTCTGATGCGATAGATACTCTTCCTATCGGAATGAAATCGTTTTTCGAAAAGGAAAGGGTCTATATTTCTGAGCATGCGGCGGATGCCGACAAGTGGAAATCTACCGATGAAGGAGAATTCCCGCGCCATTTTATCGATCTGGATCTGTACGGTACTTATCCATTTAACGAATTGCCGAGAGATTATGAAAAAGCTGTTGAAAAATTCGGCGCTGAAATGGTGAACTCCAGCGGAACTCTCCCCTGGCGAATCGCCGAATTCACCCAAAAGCTTGCTGATGAGATGAAAGAAGGGGATGCAAATAAGATTCGAATAACTGCTGCAGCTCTCGGTCATTATATCGGTGACGCCCATATGCCGTTCCATTCAGCTGAAAACTATAACGGTCAATTCACAAGTAATGAAGGAGTTCACAATCAGTTTGAAAAATTAATGGTAAATTCCTATATGGATGAATATGATCCGAAAATGTCGAAGGCAACTCCAGTGGATGAACCGTTGGAGACGGCCTTCGAGATCGTAATGAGCGGATATCAGAAGATACTCCCGATCTTGGAAGCGGACACCAAAGCAAGAGCTGGATTATCTGATTCTCTGAGAACAACTCTTGCTGATTGGAAAGCTGACCCGGTGATGGAATACATAGAAATATTTTATTCCGAAGTCGGAGAAACCGGTTGGAAACAGATGAGCAATGCTTCCTTGATGCTGGGTAGATATTGGGTTACAGCATGGGAGACCGCGGGAAGACCCACTCTTCCTTAATGAGCGCAGAAACCAAGATATACACGGTCTCTGAAGTTACTACGCTAATCAAATCAGTCTTAGAAATGAATATCCCACCTGTGTGGGTTGAAGGAGAGATATCCTCCTGGACCAAAGCAGCATCCGGTCACGCTTATTTTAGCCTTAAAGATCCAAATGCGCAGCTCCCGTGCGTGATTTGGAAACAGAATGCCGCTTCACTTCTTTTTAAGCCTGAAGAAGGAATGAAAGTGCGCGTCAGCGGAGGAATTTCGGTATATGAAAAATCGGGAAAGTATCAGCTTATCGCCTCTCAGGTGCAGCCCGCGGGAGTTGGGGACCTTTATGCACAATTCGAAAAATTAAAAACTCGATTGTCCGCTGAAGGATTATTTGATGAAGAGAAGAAAACCGCTCTTCCTCAGTATCCGTTCTATGTCGGAGTGGTGACATCTCCCGACGGCGCAGTGATCTCAGATATAATAAATGTTTTAAATCGAAGAGCGCCTTACGTTACAGTTATATTGGAACCAACTCGAGTACAGGGAGAAGGCTCTGCCGAAGAGATAGCGGCGGCATTGAATAAAATGGATTCTGAAGGCAAAGTGGATCTGATAATAGTCGGAAGAGGAGGAGGTTCGATCGAAGACTTATGGTCGTTTAACGAGGAAGAGGTGGCAAGAGCCATCTTCGACTGTAATACTCCGGTAATCAGTTCCGTCGGACACGAAATTGATTTTACCATCGCCGATTTTGTGGCTGATCTCCGGGCTGCGACTCCATCAGCGGCAGCGGAACTTGCCGCGCCCAAATTGGAGGATCTGCAGTTTACGATCAGTGATCATTCAAATACGATATATGATATGATCTTAAACTATATTAGGGATTACGAGCGACAAATTGATGAATATGAACGTAATTTCAGCAGGGAAAGATATAGTTCTCTGATTGAAAATGAGAATAAGAAAATTGACGAACTTTTGAAAATGATCTTTGTTCAGCAAGACCATAAACTAAATTTTCTGAATCTTTGGGTAGATAGCTTGAGCAGTAACCTGGATGCGCTGAGTCCCGATGCGGTACTAAAAAGAGGGTATTCAGTCGTTACGTCTGTCGCAAGCGGAAAAGTTATTTCAGCATCTGATCAAGTAAATAAAGGCGATGAGATAAACATTAAATTACATGTGGGCAATTTAACCGGGAACGTGAAGGAGGTATCAAGCGGTGTCAGATGAAATAAGTAAAAGTAAATCTTTCGAGGAAGCACTCCGCAGACTTTCGGAAATCGTGAAAGAGCTGGATAGTGATGATATAAAATTGGAAAATTCTATGAAGTTATTTGAGGAGGGAGTGACCCTCTCAAAATATTGCAGGGAAGTGTTGAAAGATGCGGCAGAGAAAGTGGAATCATTAAATAACAAAGAAGATTCTTAAGGATTAAATTCTTTGAACTACGGAATAATTGCCAATCCTAAAAAAAACGAAGAACTTCTTAAAATTCTTCCCGATCTGATATCGTGGTTGGAGAAGAATGAAAACAATGTTATTGTTGAATCCGATCTTCTCGAAATCGGAAGTGATGCCTTAAAAGGAATAAATAGCGCTTCAAGAGAATCAATCCCGGCAAAATGCGATATCATATTAGCGCTGGGTGGTGATGGGACCATTTTAAGCACCGCACGGGTCGTCGGTAACACAGGGGTCCTTATCGCGGGTATAAATCTTGGAGGCTTAGGTTTCCTTGCGGATGTAGCGGTTGAGGAGATCTACGACAGGCTTCAAACTATTCAAGATGGCGAATACCTCGTTGAGGAACGTATGGTATTAAAAGCAGCTACAGATGCTACACCGGAAAAAGAGTACAGGGCGTTAAACGATGTAGTTATTGAAAGGGGTTTTTATACGCGGATGAGGAACATCTCGGTGACTGTAGACGGAGAATTTTTTAACAACTACTCCGCGGATGGGATAATTGTAGCAACACCTACAGGCTCCACGGCATATTCGCTCTCTGCCGGTGGACCGATAATCGTTCCTCCTCTGCAAACTATGCTCATAACTCCGATTTCTCCTCATAGCCTGTTGCAACGCTCGGTGGTTTTGAAATATGATTCGAAAATTCAGATCACATTCGAAGATTCACCCGACGATATGATATTGTCCATTGACGGGCAGGAAAGTGTAAAAATCAGAAGTGACCAATCAATCAGCATAAGCAGAGCGGAACAAAATATAAAACTTATAAAATGGAAAGATAAAACCTTTTTCGACACGTTGAGAACGAAGCTGAACTGGGGTGTTGAAAGCAGATCATAAAATAACGGGGATTGAGAATCTTGTATCTTGAGTTTTGGGGACTGAATAAAAAGCCATTCGAAAATACGCCTGACCCGGAATATTTCTACTTTTCAGAAGAGCATCAAGAAGGTTATGAAAGGATGATGTATGCGGTCACTGAAAATAAAGGCGGAGCAATGCTCACCGGTGAATACGGGTGCGGAAAAACCACACTGCTACGAATCATAGCCGGAAAAACCATGAACGATGACAGAGAGATCATTGTGGTTAACAACCCGAATTATGAACCGAAAGAATTACTGGCTGAAATTATTCACCAACTCGGCGAAGAGCCATCGGATAAGTCCAGAATGGAACTTTCAAAGCAGATCGAAGAAATTCTCTACAGAAAATTTCAGTCCGGCAGAGAAGTAATAATTATGATAGATGAAGCGCAATTAATGAGAACTGATGACGTATTTGAGGAGCTGAGACTTTTGCTTAATCACCAGCTGAACGACCGATTTTTAGCTACAATTCTGCTTGTGGGTCAGCCCGAACTGCGGGAGAGAGTCACGAAAATGCCTCAATTTGAGCAACGTTTATCTATAAAATATCATCTCCATTCGTTCAACCTGGAAGATACAGGGAAGTATATTTCACACAGGCTGAATATAGCGGGTCTTGAGGCTAAAATCGTGAATGACGATGCGATAGAGGCTATTTTCAATGCTTCATATGGAGTTCCCCGAAAAATTAACGGTTTATGCGATCTTGCATTGATGACTGCGGCTCGAAGGGACATTAAAATAGTTGATTCTGCACTCATAAATATGGTAATATAGATCATAAGATTGTATGAAAAGTTAGAGAAAATAATTTGGTAGGAGTAAAATATTATTTTAATGGTTCAGTGACATGAGATCGATAGATCTTTTCCGTTCTTCAGATAACGCTCCTTCGGAAACGAAAGAAAAACAAAATATTGTAGAGAAAGCTAAAGGTATTTTGGCTGTGGTCGGGGATTCTCAAATCCAAAGTACGATCGAACAATCTTTAGAAAGTATAGGTTTGGAAATAATTTTCGTCACCTCAGGAGAAGCTGCGGATGAGTTTCTAAGCAAAAAGTCCGCAGAATTGGTAATTTCAGAGATCGATCTTCCGATAATGAACGGGCTGACTCTCGCCCGCAGGATAAAAGAAGATGCGGCTTTGGGAGATGTTCCGGTACTTCTGATAAGTGATTCATCTGACGGCCCCGATAAAGTGATGGGAATGGAAACTGGCGCCGATGATTATATTACTCTGCCAATTAATTCGCCTGACTTGCGAAGCAGAGTAATGTCACTTTTATCGAGGACCAAAAATGAACCGGAAAATGATTCAGTTTCCGATTTAAATGAGGTTGATGAACCGGAAGATAGTCCTGAGGAAACCGTGATCGGGGCAGGAGCTCAATCCATACCTGTTGATGAATTGGGCTTGGGAGACGCAGATGAAGCGTTAGCTGAAACAGCCGATCTACCGGCGGAAGCACCGATAGAACAGACAGATTCTGTCATAATGGAGGAGCTGAATCCGGTCAGTGATATGAGTGATGATGCATCGGATGCACCTCTTCCGGAAGATGATCCGGTTTTGGAAGAGACTGAGCCCGAACCATCAAATTCGATAATAATAGAGGAAGCAGATCCCTTCTCAATTCAGGAAACGCCGCCTATCGAAGATGTGATGGAGGAGCCGATAATTGAAACAGCTGAATCCGAACCTCCGGAAAAAGTAGAAACAACTGAAACAGAGGGGTTGGAAGACAACTACGGACCGATAGAACCCGAAACTGAGATCATCGAAAAAGTAGAGGTTGCAGACAGTTCTCCCGCTATAGAGCCGGAAACAGAAGCAGCGGTTCCCGAAGCTGTGGATGACCCCGGCGCAGAATCTATGATCGACGATATCTTCGGGAGTGGCGCCGATGGCAATGAGACGCAGGAAGAAATGGAACAGACTGCTCCAGAAACGGAGCCTCCTCCTGCGGAAGAACTGAACGCGGTGCAAAACGCAGATATT
>CBDUTM010000064.1:0-7676 GCA_965369985.1 uncultured bacterium
TCAAGTGTATCAGCGAAGTGCTCATCGAATCGCAGTTCATGGTCATTCTCGATTGAAGTTTTATCTAATTTGAAGTGGCACATCAACTGCATGATAATTTCTTTTCTCAATTTGTCTTCGTTACTGAGTTTATATCCTTTGAATGTCGCGAATTCACTATTATCAATTATTTTATAATATTCATCCAAAGTTTTTACATTTTGAGCGTAAATATCTCCAACTTCGCTGATCCCCGTGATTCCCATAGCAAGGAGGTCACAGCCTTTTTTGATCGTATAACCCTGAAAATTTCTGTGGAGTGTTCCGTTTTTCTGAGCAGCAACTATTTCATCTTCCGGTAGCGCGAAGTGATCCATTCCTATGAATTCATATCCCGAAGAAGTGAATTCATCGATCACCAGATGAAGCAATTTGAGCTTCTCGTCTGCGCTTGGAAGCCATTCCTCTTTAATGAGATTCTGATGTTTTTTCATCCACGGAACATGAGCATAATTAAATGTGGCTATTCTCTCCGGTCTAATTTTGATGACCGATTCAACCGTTTTACGAAATTTTTCGACGTTTTGATGGGGCAATCCATATATGAGGTCCAGATTAACGCTTTTAAATCCCAATTCTCTGCACCAATCAACGACCTGAATCGTCATCTCCTCAGGCTGAATTCTATTTATCGTTTTCTGAACCTCAGGATCGAAATCCTGGACACCCATACTTATTCTATTAAACCCTATCTCTTTGAAGGCTTCAAGATGTTCCCGCGTCAACCCTCTCGGATCGATCTCAACGCTCACTTCCGCATCTGAATCAAAAGTGAAACTCTCCTGAATATATTCACCCAGTCCTACTATCTGTGAAGGCAATAGATAGCTTGGAGTTCCTCCTCCCCAGTGCATTTGTGATACCTTGCGCTTGTTTTTGGTGAGATCTGAGACCAGATCAATCTCTCTTTTCAGATATCCGATATAATTTTCTTTTTTGTCATCACTGTGAGTTATCATCATTGCACAGGCGCAGAAATAGCAAAGTGTGTCACAAAAAGGAATATGAAAATAAAGTGAAAGATCAGCGGGCTCTAAAGAATCATTGGTCCGGGAGATCTCACTTCTGAATTCGATTGGTCCTATCGCTTCGCTGAACATCGGAGCCGTGGGATAGCTCGTATATCTCGGTCCGGGTTTTGAGTAACGTTTAATTAGCTCTTCGTCAAACAGTGTAGACTGATTATTATTTTCCATCATCAACTTTCTTTATGAAATTTAGGGCTTTCCGATTTAACGGTTTCTATCAATGCTTTCACGTTTTCCACAGGCGTTTCAGGCAATATCCCATGTCCGAGATTGAAAATATGCCGGCTTCCTTCTCCGTATGCCTCTAGAACTCTGATAGTTTCCGCTCGAACTGTTTCCGGATTCGAAAGCAGCACCACAGGGTCTAAATTACCCTGAAGAGCTACTCTGTTATTTACTGTTTTTCTTGATTGAGAGAGACTCGAGCCCCAATCGATTCCGAGACAATCAGCGCCGCAATCTGCCATAGCTTCAAGACTGTGGTTTGCGCCCTTAGCGAAAACAATTATAGGAACAGTGTCGTTCAAATTCTTGACTACATTTTTCATCGAGGCGAGAGAAATATCAATAAATTGTTGCGGATTCAGAAGTCCCGCCCAGGAATCGAATAGCTGAACTAAATCCGCTCCCGCGTCAATTTGCAATTGGAGGCTCCGGGTGACAGCTTCTGTCAAAATTTCCATTAATTCTCTAAAGAGATCAGGCTCTTTGTAGATGAAAGTTTTGGCATTAACAAAATTTTTTGAACTCTCTCCCTCTATCATGTAAACAGCAAGCGTCCAGGGTGATCCGACAAATCCTATCAACGGTTTTGAACGGTCCAATTTCATTTTTACACTTTTGATAGATTCAGAGACAAATGAAAGTTGTCCCTCAAAATCAGAGCTTATTTTTAGTTTCTCGATATTCGGATCGGAACGTAGAGGGTTCTCGAAAACAGGTCCTTTTCCGGGAACATAATCTAACGACATGCCCAACGCCTCCGGAATTAACAGTATATCAGAATATATGATCGCCGCATCTACGCCAAGTAGTTCAACCGGCTGAAGAGTCAGTTCTGCGGCTATTTCAGGAGAATGAAACGCTTCAAGTAAAGTAACTTTTTCTCTTAGCTCGCGGTATTGCGGCAGATATCTGCCCGCCTGTCTCATGATCCAGACAGGTGTTCTTGGAACGGGCTTACCCTTTATAGCATCAATGATTAATGAATTTTGCATAAATCCGGCTGTTTTTTCTTTCAGTGTATGATAAGTTTAGTGTCGTTCGTTTGTATTCGGAGACTTGGTAGATATAGCCCAATTTTTCATCGCTTCGATCAGTCCGAGCGCCGTATGCTCTTCGGGAACAATATCTGCCTTGAAGCCCAATCCGTTCACATATTTTGATGTTGTTGTTCCGATCACTGCTATTGCTACGGATTTGTTTATTGTGCTTTCCGTGATATTAATGGGGAGATGACTTAAGAATACTCTAAAGGTAGAAGGACTGAAAAACGTTGCTATCTGTATTACGCCATCCTCAAAAAGCGAAATCAACTTGCTTGAATCAACATCATCATTCGGAATGGTACGGTAAACAGGAACGGATATCAGATTCGCGCCAATATCGGCAAGACCGCTGATCAATTTTTCCCGTCCATATTCTGCCCCGGGAAATAGTATTCTCTTACCCATAATATCTTCGTTCTTAAATGATTTCAAAAGGTTTTCGCCGTCAAATATTTTAGGTTGAAGAGAAACTTCCAATCCGACAGATTCGAGTCTCTTTCTCGTTTTAGAACCAACAGCAGCGATTTTTTTAGGCGACATATTTCTTACATTCTTACCGCTTTTTTCCAGCCTATCCAAAAAACCGTCAACTCCATTGACACTTGTGAATATTATCCAATCGAAAGAATCAAGATCACTGATAGCCTTGTCGGCTTGTTCCCATGATTCCGGTGAGTCAATTTTTATCAAAGGAATGGAGTAAGGAATCCCGCCTCCATCTTCTATCAACGACTCAATATCAGTCTGTTGATGGGCGGCGCGGGTGACCAAAATTCCAATATCGGTTAAAGTTTTACTCATTCGTATATCTAATTTAGCTCCTGTGCGATCGGTGAATTATCCAGCTCTCTAAATTCGCTCAGTATTTCACTGCCCCCATTTAGAAGTAATCTTTCAGCAAGCTCAACGCCCAACTTTTCAGCATTATTTCGGTTCCCTGATAGTTTGTTTCTCACAGCTCTATCACCGCCTAGATCGGTTATTTGGGCTTCAATGTTCAATTCGTTATTTTCAATTGTGCTGATAGCGCCGATAGGGACCTGGCATCCTCCCTGAAGTCTCCGAAGTAGGCTCCGCTCAGCGGTCACCGCATCGGAAGAATCCTTATCGTTCAGAATCGATATTAATTGAAATATTTTTTTATCATCCGCTCTGATCTGTAAAGCGAGCGCTCCTTGTGCTACAGCCGGAAGCATGATCTCGTGATCAAGAACAGAACATTTTCCGTTCAGGAGATCTAATCTTTTCAGTCCCGCATAAGCCAAAATTAATCCTTCCCAATTAGACTCCGTGAATTTCTTTATTCTCGTCGGAACGTTACCTCTGATGTCAACCATTTTTAGATCTTTCCGATAGGACAATAATTGAGCGCTGCGTCGCAGGCTGCCTGAAGCAATAACAGAATCCTTACCTATGGAATCTATTCCCTTGCCTTCTTTAGTATACAGGACATCTGACGGTTTTTCACGGAGAGGTATCGCGCCAATAGTCAAACCCTCCGTCATTTCAGTAGGCAGGTCCTTGCAGGAGTGAACGGCAATGTCAATTTCTTCATTCAGAAGTGCCTCTTCGATCTCTTTGGTGAAGACTCCCTTGCCTCCGATCATTGGAAGAGGTTTGTCGAGTACCAGGTCGCCCTTCGTTTTAATAATTTTGATTTCAATGTTGATGTCTTCATTGGCAGTGGTGAGTTCATTTTTTACCCACTCTGCCTGCCACATCGCTAATTCACTCCCTCTTGAACCTATGACTATTTTATTTGCCATTATTACGGTCCTGGATTCCAAACAGTTTATTGAGAACACCGTTCTTTAGGAGCATTTCACGTTGAGGTCCATTTTCGTTTTTCAAATATCTCAGAGGCTGATGAAGAAGTCGCTTCACCAGTAGCGACGTGATCTTATCAACCTGAACAAATTCTTGTTCACTCATTTTACCACCATTAACCGCCAGTATTTCTTCCTTCACAAAATTAAAATGATTGATCAGGGATTTTGAAATATCGCTTTCGCTATATTTTCGATACCAGTTGTTGAATGAATTTTTTTCATTTATTACGATCTCTTTCGCCTCCGGAATCGACTGTTTCCTCAGCTCGATAGATCTCTCTATTGAATCATTTAAATCTGAAATATTGAACAGGTGAATATTATTGATATCATTTATTTCGGGATCAATATTTCGAGGCATTCCCAAATCTACAAAAACTTTCTTTGAGCTAAACTTTTTCAACTTCTCAAGTTCATGACGGGTAATTATTTGAACATCAGCGTTGGTAGCTGATATCAGGCAATCGACTTCAGGAATCAGATCATTAACCTCGTCGAAAGTGATAGGAATACCACCATACATTTCAGTTATAGATTTTGCTCTGCTTTTGTCTCTGCTGGCGATATAATATGACCTAAGCTTTAATGAACTTAAATATTTTGACACTGTTATACTTATTTTGCCGGTGCCTAATAAAATTACTTTTTTACCGTCAAACGATCCGATTATTTGTGATGCTTTAGCTAGTGCAGCAGATCCGTAGGATGCATTTCCTTTGCCAATATTGGTTTTTGTTCTGACTCTTTTACCGGTTTTGATCGCCGATTCAAATAATTTCAATAGAAATGGTCCTGTGGATTTATGATCTTTCGATTTACGGAGAGCTATCTTAACTTGGCCGAGTATTTCAGGTTCACCGATTATTTGTGATTTCAAGCCCGCCGAAACTTCAAACAGATGATTTACCGCATCTTCCCCTTTTAACACATAATTAGTTTTTTTGTTTTTGAGCAGGGCTGTTCCGGTTAGCTTCAAAACATAATTCGACACGATATCCTCAATATCATTTTCTTTAGATATCATATAAATTTCGAATCGATTACATGTGGAAAGTATAATGACTTCATCAACATTGTGAGAGCCGATGAGCTCAGTATATATTTTATCAATATATTTATCCGAAGCGGATAATTTCTCTAACTCGCCAATTGGAGCTTGATCATAATCCGAGCCGAGGAGTGTTAGCCTGTTTAAGATATTCTCACCCCGGTTTTTATCAATAAAATCATCTTAACTATTCACAAATTTGTTGTTTAAACCTTTGTCCTATTTACGATTTCATATATTACTCCTATAATACGGGCAATATTTATGCCATCTGAATCTGGTCCGATAATTGTGAGTGTAAGATATTGTTATTTAAAGAGTAATACTGTTGAAACGGAGAGCTATTTTCTTTCGGTGATTAATACAGAATATTTCATTATGAAAAGCGATGTTTCATTATGAAACGTTACACTTTTTCGGTTAGTTCATATCTAAGCGCTCTCTTCAGCCAATAATACGCCCCAATTCCTGCAACTGTCTTTGAAAGCGTTGATGCTCCGAATATTCCCGGAATGCCGAAATGTTCGGAGCCAATGAAGGCGAGGGGAATAAATATGACGAACATTTGAATAAAAGCGATGGCGGTGGCATGTAGCGGCCTGTTCAAAACGTTTAGACTTGAATTAGTAAGCATCATAATACCGAAGAGTCCATAGCTGATCGGGACGATCCATAAAAACAGAACTATGATCGAATTTACCTCCGGATCACCGGTCAAGATCGAAGTGAGCGGTTTCGCCGTCAGAGCAAGAAGCGCGGCGGCAACTAATCCCCATTTGAGCGCGAATCGAGTTACGTATCTGACTCCCTCCCTGACTCTATCGAATTTCCCGGCACCGAGGTTCTGCCCGATAAAGGGATTGATAGCACTTGCAAGTGCCATCATGACCACCAGTGCGAAGGCTTCAATTCGTGTCGCTACTCCAAAAGCTGCTACAGCCTCCTGACCATGTACAGAAATGATCCGTAGAATGAACCCGATACCGAGAGGATAAACTGCCTGTGTACCCGCTGTTGCTAAGCCTATGTACAAGATTTTCTTCCATGACTGCCACATTCTTCCTAAACCCGGAAATGTAAAGGATATCATCTTCTCCCTGAAAAGCAATATATATAGTGAGAAAATAAGTGTAATAGCCCTTGATATAACGGTAGCAAGCGCCGCACCAGTCAGTTCCATTCGCGGAAACGGGCCTAATCCGAAGATCAGAAGAGGATCGAGTATTAGATTCACAAGTACCGCTACACCCATGATCATTGCCGGAGTTTTCATGTCGCCGGTGGCGCGGATGGCGCCATTACCTACCATTGGAATCACTACAAAGAGAACTCCGGAATAGATAAGCGTCATGTAATTTCTTATCAACGACAATTCCTCTCGGTTTGCTCCCATCAAACTGAAGAGACGATCCATCGTTAAAAACCCGATAATGATCAATGTACCGACGATGATTACTGAGAGTATCAGACTGTCTGTGGTCAGGCGTTTTACCTTTTCGGGGTCACCCTCGCCGATTGCGCGGGATATAAGCGCTGTCGCGCCGAATGAGAGACCGAGCGCTACACTCCCGGTCACATATACAACAGGAAAAGTGTAACTGACAGCAGCCAATTCGAGCGTGCCAAGCTGTCCAATGAAATATGTGTCTATCAGATTAAATGCGATTATACCGATGATCCCGAAAAACATTGGGAGAGCCATGCTTATTATCTGCCGGTTGACTTCCCCCTCAGTCAGTTTCGCTTTATGTCTGATCTTCACTGTTTCAGGTCTCTTTTTTAGTGCCCCCCATTCTCTAAGCCACTTTTAATGTTACATATGAGACCTTTAGATTGCTGTCTATATCCTAAAAGTAAGATGCAATTCCAAACAATAGTGCAGTATCTTCGCCTTCCAAATTAAAGGAATCATGAGTCAGATTATGTTGAAAATCCAGCTTAAATGCGGTATCCGGATTTGGTCGGAAATTTAATCCAAATGTAATTCTTCTCGCATCATCACCACTTATGTCGCCATTCATGTTTATTGATTCATACCTCACCGAACCTACAAGATATGACTCGGGCAATGTTGAAACAACTTTATCAAAAAAGCGATAGTTACCCTCAACAAAGAATCCGTCCTGATTTTCGGCATAGATACCGCCAAGGGAAGGATCGATATCGATACTTCCTTTCGCGTACTCCCAGGTGATATGTAATTTCTGTCGCCGGAAGAAGCCATCCAGTGCAAATATCGAAACGTTTCTTTTCTCGTCGACTTTAATACCCTCTATTTCGTAAACATTGTAAGGACCCGAATGAGTTGAAGCTCCGATCTCGAATGAAGACGAGGGACTGAAGGCTATTCTGCCGGTGATCGAAGGCTGATTATTGTTATCTTCAAAGTTGCTTTTGCCGCCCGGAATGAATGTGTTCCCTCCTGATTCAAGGACAAGCCCGTCGCCAATTCCATTCACGGCAT
>CBDUTM010000065.1:0-7627 GCA_965369985.1 uncultured bacterium
GCGGGATTAAAAGCGTTTGATGAAAATTCGGTGTCCACGATTCCAGCATCCGTACCGGGAGGATTTACATCTGTTGCGAACCTCGGCGAAGATGGTGGAGAAGACTATCCAATTTATAATGATGTAGATGACTTTCATGGCTTGACTATTGTTGATACCACAGGTACCAATAAGCTGGGGTGGACGTATGCAATCGCCTGTACTGTCGGGTATGTGACATCGAGTGACCTTGAAAATTTTTCCGCCTCTCCAACAACGTTAAAAAGAATGAATTTAATATTAACCAGCGATTATTTGCCAAATGATATCAGACTGAGTTATGTTTATTCATTTGTAAGGGAGTAAATTATGCCTGATATTGAAATGGCAGGTTCTTTTCTAATTGGAGGTATGCTTCTACTGTCCATTCTTGCATTAAATGCTTCGATAATGGAAACTGCCACCATGAATTCTCTTGGAACTAACGCTCAGGAAAACGTTACTGTTATAGTGAGCATACTCGATTATGATTTTCGGAAAATGGGATACCGGGTTGCTTCAGATACTACTGCTATTAGAAATATGACAAGTACAACCATAACATTCTTAGGTGATGTTGATGATAATGGAAGTGTGGACACAGTGAATTATTATCTTGGACCGACGTCCGAACCAACAGGTACCGATAATCCGAATGACCGTTATCTTTACAGAAATATAAATGGAACAGCATTTGACGTGGCATTGGGAATGACGACCTGGAATTTATCTTATTACGGAGCTGACGGCACAGTGACAGCAACCCCGGCGAGTGTACGTTCGATCAGAGTTACCTTCACTGTTCAAAGCATGGTCCCATTTGATACTACCTACGGAGAAGCGCGTTGGGAAGGCAGATTTTCACCTAAAAACTTAGCGGGTTAATAAATTGACAAAAACAAATTCAGATAATGGAAAAGCTAAAGAAAACGCTCAAGCGAAAAATGATAATTCGCTGAGTGTTTGGTCGCAGCACACAGGCACGCTGTTATATTTTCAAAAACCACCTCTTCTACTTGCTCATTTTCCCATTGAGCTGGCAAAAAAATTCCTCGCTGCAGGCTTTGATGAAAAATATGAGGTTGAGGAAGATATCATGAAAGAGGGTCAGGAGGGAACCGATATGTTCCTTATATGTGAAGGGGCCGTATCGATTTTCAGCCAGGATATCAAGATGGCTACATTAGAAAAGGGAGACGTGTTCGGGGAATTGATTCTGTTTAGAGATCACTACCGAATAGCCTCAGTAAAAGTAGACAAACCGGCTCGATTGATCAGATATACGAGGGATATTCTTAAGGATTTTTTCGGTAGAAATGGACAAAAACTTTTTGATATCTATATGATGAACCTGATGGAAATTTTAAGAAGAAAGCTTATTGCCACAAACAGAAAGGTTATTGATTTAGAAAAGCGGCTCTTAGAAAAGCACTAAGATTTTTACATAATTGAAGTTTCAGCAGAAACAATAGTAAGTCCTACCATAACTACCATGATGATCATTGTGACCATCAGATCTATCATACTTACGGCTTTTTCCATCCTATAGCTCGTCTCGGTTTCATAATAGTTTGCCAGCTGAAGCGCGTTTGAACGTAGCGCGCCTGATTCGGCTCCGGATCTAAACCTGGAAATCGCGGTGGTAGTAAAGACCCCTGTGCCTTCCATGGCTTCCACAATGCCCTTGCCTTCCGCAAGCATCATCGGAATTCCCACCTCCTTCATCTGCTTTTCCATATAAGAATTCCTGCACGCCTCAGAAGCAATTCTTATTACTTCTATATTTTCTCCCGAGCCGCTATAAAGAGAATAAAAAACACGGGCGAATATCTCAATGCTCATTTTATGGATCAGTTCACCCATGATAGGCAAATGGATGATGTTTTTATCCATCCAGAGACTTCCCTTGGGAGTCTTGACAAAAACTACAAATGATATAATGGGTGCCATTATAAAAAACATTACTATCATCCAATTATCCAAAAGAAAATCGCTGAGCTTGAGAGTTGCAGTGGTCATTGGAGGCAATGTTTTTCCGAATTTTCTGAAAATTCCTGCTGTTTCCGGAAAGATGACCATCACATAGTAACCAACGACAAACATAATGACGCCGAGAGTGATGAATGGAGTGACTAACGCTTTTTTGAGATTTCGTTTAAAATCCTCATCACGCTGCATAAATTTCGCAGTACTCTCATAAACCTCCCCCATATTACCGCTTGTTGAGGCAACGGCTAACATGAATGCCGGGAATTTTCCGAAGACATCCTCGTGCTTACCGAAAACATCATTTCCGTCTTTTCCTTCTTTGAGATCTTTACTTATAGTTTTTATCGTTTCGCGAAGACGCTTGTTTGGAGTATCTTCTCCCAATAAATTCAATATTTCGTCATATGGAAGATTTTCTTTCAGCAGGTCAGCGCAAAGCCTGATCCATGAAGCGATTTCCGCAGAGGGGACCGAGCCCTTAAAATCAAAAAGTTTTTTCTGAACTTTAAGTACTTTGAAACCGAGTTTTTCGAGCGCTGCCTGAAGCTCTTCCTTGCTGAAAGCAAGCTGTTCACCGGTTTGGATCTCCTGAGTTCCGCGTCTTGTGCGGTATATGAAATTAACTTTTTTATCAATGGATACTATCTTAAGTCTTCTTTTTCGGGCAACGGATTCAGCTTGATCTTTCGCATCCTTTTTGTCCTTGGCTTCGATGTAGCCGGCAAGGATTTTCCCTCGAATATCTTTTGCTTTATATCTGTATTGATCCATTACGTTGCGTTTTAATTTATGATTATCAGATAATTAGTATAAAATGGATTCGGTTATAAGTCAATATATAAAAAATGAAAATTATTTGACGAATGGATTCCGGGATTGCTAAAGAGTGAATGATATAATTATAAAAAATCCATCAGCTATCTGAAATTATAATCTCGTTAATGAACTTGATAGAAAACACTGTGTAAGTTGTTAAAATAGTGTGATTTACATCAATATTCTGTTTGTATTTAATTCATAATTTCATATATTAGGCAAAATAGCTTTTAATACTACGCACCTATATTTTGTTTTGTTGAGATGAATGAGCATCGAATAAACATAACATTAGCATATATTTAGGAGTAATATGGACCCAACACTCGTAGAAAACGCAAAGGCAATCCTCAAACCTTTAATTTCCCAGACACCCGAAACATTATTCGGTCTGGAGAAGATCATGTACAACGCTAAGATTGTTCAAGAACTAGAAGATGAGAAGAAATTAGTTCTTAAAAATTTAATCGATTCAATTGTGCTTCGGATGCCTGATATGGATGCATCTGATATCGATATGGGCTCAACAGGTTGCAGAGGAAAAATATGGTATAGGATTCAGGGAGCAAAAAATCCTGATCCGGAAGCCGGCGACTGGGATGAGTTCGAGATGGATTTCATGCTACTGAATATAATTATGGAAAAGCAGCGTGATTTTTTGATTAAAGAAAGGAATGTAGATTTTTCCTATACGATACCATATAAAGAGGAGCAGATACGTCTCAGAGGTGATATGTATATGGATTTAGGGCATGTTGCCATGAATATGCGTTTGATCGGATCCGAGATAAGACCATTTGCAGGATTTGGATTTCATCCTGAGATAGCAAAAGCGTTAAGTCTAAAATATGTTAAGCAGGGCTTATGTCTTATAACAGGAATTACTGGATCAGGAAAAAGTTCGACGCTGGACGCAATTATTGATGCCAACAACAGAAGTGTAGATGCTCATATGGTCATCATCGGTAGTCCTATTGAACAGGTTCACGAATCCAGAAGATGTATCGTCCGTCACAGGGAAGTGGGGGCTGATGTACTTTCTTTTAAAGAAGGGGCGATCCAGGCCTTGAGGCAGGACCCCGATATTATAGTGATCGGAGAAATGCGAGACCCTGAAACTATTATAACCGGCCTTGAAATTACAGACAGTGGTCATAAAGTTTTCTCCACGCTTCATACATCCTCCGCCGTGGAAAGTATTGATAGAATGATAGGAGAGGTCCCTGCAGAAGTTCAAGGGCGTGTTCGAGAAAGGCTTGCTGATGTATTGACCGTAGTCGTCTCCCAAAAGCTCGTAAGGACTCTTGATGGAGGACGTGCATTAGCAAAAGAAGTTCTTCGAGTGACACCATCGATTAGCGCAGCAATAAAGAACAACAATCTCGACGAAATCTATCAAATGCTGCAACAAGGTTCAAAATTAGGGATGATCACAATGGAACAGGATCTAAAGAGATTGCTGGAAGAAAAGAAAGTATCTTATGAAGAAGCGTTAAACAACGCAAATTTGAAGAAACGATTTAAGGAGATTGTTCAGTTTTCGCCTAACGCATAACTATGGCCTCACCCAAAAAAATATTCAGTATTTATCTTGATGTTCGAAGAGAGCTGAAAACTGTCTTCGCGACTATTTCCGGTGGTAAGATCACTGTGGAGAGCTTTGATCATGCTATGATGGTCTCTATGCTCAAACAGCAGATTGAGGAGACAGAGGAGCTCGTAGACGGTGAACCGGCTATGGAGGATGCGGGAGATGTCTTCGGAGTTGAAGATGAACCGGTAGAGATATCCGATGAGACACTATTCGGAGGAGACGAAGACGAAGCCGAAGATATGGCTTCGATGGATGATGTAGAAGTAATTGAGGATGGAGATAGTGGTGAGTTAACTAACGAAGATGTCCTTCTTTCACTCATTCAGCGTGTTGACGCTAAAAAATTCAATTTTGCAATAAATATTCCGGCGACACTGCTTTCAGTATTTCATTTAAGAGATAACTATGAAGAGTTGAAACCCAAGATACGGAATAAAGAAATTCGTGACACAGTTCGCGAACGGCTTGATAAAGATATTCCTGAAGATCATATCGCGTACATAATGGCAAGTGAAGGAGGAAGCGCGATTTCATTTTCATATGAAGGCAACATTCCTCTTCTTACTGCGATTGATGCAATAGTACCGCACCTTGATGCTGCACCCAAGTTTACTCTTGCCGTGCCGGATGAAATATCTCTGCAAAATATAATACGATTGAACGAGAATCCGGGAGAAGAAGATTATATAGCTATCATCGATATGGAGGAAACTTCCACTCGGATTATCATCTCTAAAGGTGGAAATATTGTTCATATACCGCCACCTGTTCAAGCCGGAACGGAAACTCCGGAAGTAATGAATACCATATTTAGTAAGATACTATACGAGCAGGATATGGGCGATATGCCCGATTTCCAGAAGATAATTCTTACGGGTGAAGCTAAAGATGTTAATGCCAGGGAATTTCTTGACGAAAAGTTCGGTGATGTCGAGGTCGAATACCTCACTATCAGGACCGATAAAATTGTAATTCCGGAAGAACTAAAAGAAGATCTGCCAGAATACGCTGTACCGCTTGGTATGGCATTGCACGCTTTAATTCCGAAAGACGATTCCATACTGCCTGTAAATATGCTTCCGGATTATGTAAAAGTACGGCAAAAAACGCTTAAGCTTGATTGGCACGGAATGATAATCTTAGCGGTGATATTTGCAATGCCATTTGTATTTAACTGGCAAAACAGTAAAAAAGCTACTCAAAAAGCTGAAATGACAAATCGTCTTAACTATCTCAATAGTTCAATTGTTGATCTCGAATGGGCAGAACCGTTGTTAGATTCTATCGCAGCGAAAATGGTATTAGCTGACGAAAATATGACATTGGTAGATTCACTTTCCAGAGGAACGTTACGCTTTTCTGTAACTCTAAATACTATAAATGAAGCCGTTAGAAAAGTCAACAGTATATGGTTGACTGAAATGAATACGCGGCCTACCGGTATTGATATCTCAGGTTTTAGTCTATACCGAAACAGGATTCACAGACTTGCTACTCAATTTATCGGCGCAAATATAGAAAGCGTTACTCCGGCTAATATTAGAAATAAACCAGTATATAGATTCCAAATGTCTCTTGTAAAAATTGTAGAGAGCGATTCATTGTTTAATCCGGTGGTTGTTGTACCTGAGCCTGAACCGGAATTGATCGTGGAAGAAATAGAAGAAATTCCGGAGGATACGGTTGCGTATGTAGAAATTGTTGAAGACACAGTAGTAATTCCGGTAATTGAGCTGATGGACGTTCCGTTCGGTATGATATTGCCTGATACGATGTACGGTGCTGAATTCACAGTAGAATTGCCGCCGGATTTTGAAGAACAATTAGACTCTGTATTTGCCGACGAGCAGCTGCAGGACACCATAATTGTTTCAGAGGGAGAAACTGAGGCAGCTCCAATAATCGATACATATATTGCGCCCAGCACTGATATTTTTGAGTCCGCTTACCAGATATATATAACTAAACAAAATTTACCTCTTGAGTATAGCAAAGCATATGGATATTATATCAATTCGGATTATGTGCAAGCGTTGGAAATATTCATCGCGATTGCTGATGCTCGCATAGAAGATTCGCTTACTGATAACGCACAATATTGGGTCGGAGAATGTTTATTAGCATTAAAATTACCGGATCAGGCCATTATTGCTCTTGAGCGCTTGTTTAAACTATTTCCGAATTCTAATAAATTGGAACCGGGACAACTATTACTTGGTAAAGCGTATTCTGAGGTGGGCAGAAACGATGAAGCATTAAAACTCTTAAAACTGATGCTTGATGATAATCCGGACGGAGAATTTTCCGATAAAGCCCGGTTTATGTTAAATTCGATAAATAAACAAGGATGATTCAGTGTCTTATGCATTAAGAAACACATTAGTACTTGCAGCTGTATTGCTGGTTTTAGGTGGATTAGGTTGGGGTTGGCTGAATTTTACCTACGGGGAATCGCTTGAGCAACTCGATAAGGACGTGGAAAAGAAGGAAATTCGTCTCAAGGAATTGGAGGTCGTTTTAGCCGATTATGACTATATGCAAGATAGGCTGAATCAAACATTGAGAAGGTGGGATTTTTATCCAAAAACACTTCTTCCGGAGAATAGTGTCCACGAAACATATAGATATCTTGAAACTATTTCAAGCCGGAGAGCAGGATTTGATTATGAATTTAAATTATCCGGTATCTCCCAAAGCGAAGATGTTATAATTGCGAATTATCAATTAAAGGGAAATGGTAATTACAGGAATATAAACAGATTTATACAGTTTTTAGAAAAGAGCAAGCCTATGTATAAGATTGAATCACTTCAACTCAGCCGCTCTGCAGGTGGACAAGATTCGGATAACGATATTAGAGTAACGCTAAAATTCATGGGAATGTTCGTATCCGGCGATAAAGAAGAACTAATAAAAGATGGTGATCCATTTATACTGAGTAGTTCTAATTTCAGTACCCGGTATGATCCTTTCAGACCGTCTGTCTTGAATAAGCTTCCACCGAACAGGGAAAATCTTCTTGTGGTCGAAAGGGCACGGGTAATAGCCATTCTGAAGGGTTTGGCGTATATTCAGGATCAGAGTGGAAATATGTTAACAATGAGAGTCGGCGATAGAATTTACCTTGGCCTCATTGAAAAAATTGACCTGAAGAAGAGCGAAGTTGTATTTGCGATGAATAGGGGTGGTATATTTGACAGAGTTGTACTG
>CBDUTM010000066.1:0-7577 GCA_965369985.1 uncultured bacterium
TTATATTCTGATTTTAGAGGAGGATGGCGCAGATAGTCTTGCAGGTCATCTCTGATTTTATCCAATCCTCGATAAGTAGCGCCGTCAATTTCAAGAATATCAAAACTACGACCTTCGGTTATTTCTAAACAAATATCGCATTGACCGCACGGCTCGGATTTATCCCCCTCAATACAATTCAACGCCTTAGCGAGAATCCTGGCAGTAGTCGTTTTTCCAACACCTCTTGGACCGGTAAGAATATATGCATGCGACATTCTATCCGAGCTTAACGCATTCTGAAGGGTCTGGGTTACATGATTTTGACCAATAACATCTTCAAAGGTCTGTGGCCGATATTTTCGTGATAATACTAAATACGACAAATACTCTCCTTCTAAATTATGGGCTGCGCACCATAACTCCGTGTAACTTTTCTTGCAACTTCTATACTAATTCAGGCTCCACCTAAACGAACTACGGCACACAAGTTGTTAGCATACCGCTGCTACCTTCCGGTCCTGACGGGGTTCAGTAACTTCCCGTTGCGTAGGGTTTAGAGCATCAACGCCCATCTCAGCAAGTAACTGTAAAATCAGTGTACTCTCGGTAATGGTATCGATCCGGCTTCAGCGGATTGCCGGTTACAGGGCACCGCTACCTCCCCATCGTGCACAGCCTCGTGGAGCCGAAGGGAGTCGAACCCTCGGCCTCTGCGTTGCGAACGCAGCGCTCTCCCAACTGAGCTACGGCCCCTACTATCATCATTTAATAATAATTCCATTAATCGAATATGTCAATAAAGGTTTAGCCGGAACGGCAAAGTATTAGACCTGTTTATTGAAATTATACTTGAGAGGAAATCAAAAATGCAGATTTCAAATTTTGCGCTTTTTCTTTGAGAGAATCTTTCGAAGAGAATTTCATGATTGCTTCGATCAATGAATTAAGATGCGCTTCTTCTGATTCAATTAGATGATCGATAACAGCACGAAATGGTTCCTTTGGGCTTTCTATGATCCTGTCATAAATCTCATTTATTTCTAAAGTTTCTAATTCAAATGCCTCGTTAAGAGCATCATCAAGAGTAAAATCGTTGCTTTCTAATTTTTCCTCAGAAGTTAGTAAAAACTTTTCCATCTTTGATATTGTAGAATGATCTACTTCAACTATATTGCTGAACATTTCCGGATTATTTCGAAACATATTTGTTAATGTCGATATAATTGTAGCATGTATAGATTCTTGCTGAGCAAGGGAATCCCAAAATACTCTTATGTCATTCGGTTGCGGAAATTTTTCAGCTACTCTTAGATAATATTGCTGCATTCTGAGCTCGAGACCGCCCATTATGTTTAATAATTCTGAAGTAGAGTATGTATTCGTTTCATTCATAATTATACGTGAAAAGATAGTCAGTCAGATTTTATCAGTCAAGAACTAATCCGATTCAATTTATCCGAATTAAAAAACCCCGGATACTTTTGTACTACAATTCGGGCAACTTGCGTTAGTTATATCAAATTTTAAGACCTTGTGCCAATCTCTTCTTATCAGTTCACTGCCACAATTAGAACAATATGTGGTGGAAGATTGTATATCACTTACATTACCAAGATAGCAATATTTTAATCCCGCGCTCAAGGCAATATCTCTTGCCATCTTCAAGGTTGAATGCTCGGTGCGCGGCAGATCTTTCAATTTGAAATCAGGGTGAAAAGCAGTAAAATGCAATGGCGAGTCAGTCCCGATATTTTCAACGATCCAGTCAACCATCCTTTTGAATTCATCTTCTTCATCATTGAGAGTGGGAATTACTAGATTTGTGATTTCAATCCATATATCAGTTTCGTTCTTCAACCAGCGAATTGTATCCAATACAGGCTCAAGCTGTGATAACGTTATTTTTCCATAAAATTCCTGTGAAAAAGCTTTTAGATCAATATTGGCAGCGTCAACATTCTTATAGGCTTCTTTTCTTGCTTCCGGAGTTATGTATCCGGCTGTGACCCATACGCTTTTTATACCTTCCTCTTTTGCTAATTTTGTAATGTCCATCGCATATTCCGCCCAGATCGTAGGATCATTATATGTAAACGCTATTGAAGGACAATTATTTTTAATTGCAAGGCTCACCACATTCTCCGGAGAAGCATCCAAACTTTGTGCTTCATCAATTTTTGCTTTGGATATATGCCAATTTTGGCAAAATTTACAGCCCAGATTACATCCTGCGGTACCGAAACTCAGTACATTCGTTCCCGGCAGAAAATGAAATAACGGTTTTTTTTCGATCGGGTCTATTGCAAAACCAGTTGGTTTGCCATATGCGATATTATATATTTTGCCGTCTATGTTCTTTCGAACATAGCAAAATCCCGCCTTCCCTAATGGAATCTTACAATAACGGGGACATAGATTGCATTTAACTCTGTCATTTTCAATCTGTTCCTGCCAAAGTCCTATATGCATATCGGTATGCATTATATGATATATATATAAAGTATATTATTACCTATAATTTGATCCACTCAACCAACTTTACTTTTTCGAGATCTTCAATGATTCGCTCGGTGTTATCAATCTTAAATGGACCGTATAGTGCGCTTACGATCTTGTGAATTTGGGCAACGCTTCGCGATCCATCCATAAAATTCACAATTTCATATCTGATCAAGCCAAAATCGGTCAGGGGATTCTCCTGGTACCAGTGATAATCATCACCTAACTGAGTCGAGAACCAAATATCTGCGTAAGAATCTGAAACCGGGCCTATAAATCTTCTTTTTGGAATCCTGGCTGTTGAACCTGATTTTCGTGAAATTGGCTTGGGTAAAGCTATACCGAGTCGGCTCAACATAAGATTTTTCTCTGATTTACCGAGCTCTTCCAAGGCGACGCTATACATCTCTCCAACTACACTCACTCCCTCATCCAATAACTGAATTGATTTCAGAGCCTTTTTATCGATATCTGTTTGCAGATCAATTTTATCGAGTAAATGCTGCTGATACGTTTCATCCATATCATGCTTCGATATATAAGAGCCTCTCAGACCTAAATCAATAATTCGTTCCCTCGATCTGGCGAATGTAAGTAACGCGAGGTTATCTGCTTCTTTTCTCCCTGAAGATGCCAACCATAATGCCGTGTATGCGCCAATGGTCATAGATCTCTTGAGTGAGGTTGGATCAACCTTATCGGGTGAATCTTCATTAGTATGGTGGAATGGGTCGGCCCAATATCCAATAGCAACCGTAGGAATCCCTATTGACGGGTCATTCATCATATCGTGGTCACTTCCCTGTCGATAAGGACCAATGGCATAACTAAAGACATTATTCGTTCCATTAGAGTCTGTAATCTTCTTATTATCAACAGCTACCAGTAATTCTTTAATTAAATCGTTTAAGTATGTAGGAGCTGAAGCCGAAGTTGTGATTACGTCCAATTTGGAATTTGTTAATTCAGTGTCTTCGCCCACCATATCAAGGTTTAATCCGGCGAACGCCCCTTTCAATTCCTTAATATCTTTTGAAAGATAGGCCATGGTCCCGAAATGCTCCGGAACCCATAGGAAGCGGATAGAACGTTTAGGCTGCTCTACCCTTCCTGATTCTATCAGGTCATGAATAGCCCTGGCTATTTCAATCAAAGCTGCGGAACCACTCGCATTATCATTCGCGCCGGGTTTATAATGATCAAGATGGGCTATTAATACAAATTGACCCGAATTCTTAACGCTTCCGGGGATCAAAGCGCTTACAACACCCATTTTACCGGAAATTAGTTTTGCATTAACCTCTGCCTGAACGACAATTTTTTCACCGGAATGTAAAATATCCAATATTTTTTCAGAATTTACTCTCGAGATCTGAAAACCGAGCCCTGCTTTCTTCCTCTCATCCCATGTGGGCCAGAGACCATTATATCTCACTGCATCCCGTAGAAACGGCCTGTCATCGTCTTTCGGACGTATCACTACACCCTTGGCTCCTCTTTTCAAGACAGCCTCTCTGTGCACTCTTCCGGCATACCCGTAAGCCAGAACCATCTTATCCTTAACATCACTACCATCAAAATCCTCAGAATCAATACCTTCTCCCACATCAATTAACTGCCCTGTCCAATCTCCGCCGCTGGAAAGAGTTGTCAAGCTCGTAGCAATTTTTGAGTAATCAGCTAAATCCAGTTCGGAAGGTTTTATCATCTTAAGCGTTCCACTCTTTACCTCCCATGAAAGCGGCGAAGTATATGCATTGTACCGTGTCTTTCCATTTGACTTGTACTTATGCAGTTTTATGCGTTTTATACCAATAGCTTCAAGTTGTTCCTTAACGTAATCCGCTGCATCCATAAACCCTTTGGTAGCCTGCACTCGATGATTCGATGCAATTTTCTTCACATGTTCTTTCGCACGTGTGCCTGAGACTTCATTGGCTATTAAATTGAGAAGAGATTCATCGATTATTCCTTAATGTTGGAAGGCGAAAATCGTCGATGGAATTAAGAATAAGGAGATCAAACTGATTTTTATTTTCATTGGTTTCCTTTTGTAATTGAAATGATAATTACATCCCTGTATACTTGATTATAATAACTTTTCCAGTATAATATATATGACTATAATTATAACGAATGCAATGAAAAATATTAAACTCAGCGTCTTATTAGTTGGAATTTTATCTGGCTTATCAGCGGCTCCCGTTTTTGGTCAGGTGGAGATTGGACAGATTGTTCCTGAATTCAGTTATGTTGACACTAACGGGGATACTCATTTTTTATCCGATTATAAAGGAAAGGTTATATTTCTCGCTCTTATCGGATGGGGTTGTCCGTTCTGTCGCGCAGAGGCGCCCTCTACAGAAACGGATATTTGGCTAAAATATAAATCGGATTCATTTCAAACCATTGCGTTAGAAACATGGAACGGCTCTCTTAGCCAGGCAACTACATATTTAAACCTAACAAAAATAACCTATCCTCTTCTTATTAACGCAGGAAACGCTCTGAATTCATTTGGGATGACTTATGACAACTATCTCGTTATAGATCATCAGGGCGTCTTGAGATACTCGAGCGCCAAAAATGGTGGATTGGGTGAGCGATACAGGCTAAATGAAATTAAGGACAAGATTGAGACATATTTAGCAAAAACCGGATTAAATACTGCCAATGTTCCCCTGAATATTGCTATCTCACAAAACTATCCAAATCCATTTAATGCTGTTACCACAATAAAATTTTCTCTTCTGAAAGGAAGTCTTGTTTTACTTGAAATTTATGACGTTCGGGGAAGACTTATAGATACCTTGGTAGATAATATATTTTTGGCTCCATCCGATTATTCGAAAGATTGGAATGCGGCCGGATTTTCTACCGGTATGTATTTCTATCGTTTAAGGGCTGATGACTTTGACGTTACAAATAAAATGTTGCTGATTAAATGAAATTATTCCTTCCGATAATTTCATTTATCATATTAAACAGTTATTCTCCGGTACATTCTCAGGATAAAGCGTCTAAATTCGTACTTCCCAACCAGAGCGGCGATATTGTCAGTCTCGATTCATATCTCGCGAATGGTCCGGTCTTACTCGATTTTTGGGCAACTTGGTGCAAGCCATGCAAAGAATATTTTCCCCATCTTGAGGCGCTCCATCTTGAGTTTGAAAAGCAAGGCTTAACAATATTAGGAATCAGCGAGGATGGTCCGCGTAATAAAAGAAAGATACGTTCCTTCCTTCGGTCCCATAAGGCCACATTTCCTATTCTTTTGGATGAAACGGCGGAAGTCATGTCTGATTACGGCGTATTCAGCTTACCCACTTGGATTCTGATAGGTAAAAATGGCAATATTGTAAAAATGCACAGGGGGTACACTACCGGTGATGAACTGATATTGCGAAATGCGATTATTTCAATACTTTCGAAAGATGGGGACAGTTGATCGTCTGTAATTGGTTTTTCACTATTTCAAAAATTCAATTTTACATATTATTCTTAATCTTAGTTGCAACGCAACCGCTAACGGCACAAGTAACAGTCACAAATGTTTTAGAAAACCAGGTTGGCAATTCACGGATTGGAGAAGAAAACAGAACAGGTTTTTATGATCAACTAAACATTCGGAATATTCAAAACAATATATACATGGGTATCAAATTAGAAACTTACGGCTCATCAACCGATTCATTAGAAGGATATACTGCTTTATCTCAAAAATATATCGAATATCGAACGAATCAAGTTAGGCTCAGGGTCGGTAACTTTTACAATATATTTGGCAACGGCATCGCGATGAGGTCATTTGACCTACCGGGGTTGATCCTTGAAGACTTTAGAACTCGCTCGAGATATTCCCCGTTTCGTGATTTAGACGGCTTGATGCTTCAATTCAATAATTCCGAGTATGAAATAAATCTAATAAAAGGAACGCCGGTCGAAAGTACCAGCTCCCCGGAATTTCCCGATACTTCACGCAGACGTGGTTCCGTGGAAGGCGCTGAATTAAATTATAAAGACATTGAAATGTTAGATTTTGGCGCTTCTTATATCCATATTATTCCCGAGCAAGGAGATGATAATGAAGTATATTCATTTTCCGTGCGTTTGAATTCTGAATGGCTGCATTCAATAATCGCTATAGAAGATTTATTCATCGATATTGAAGCTGAGTACAGTATCAGAGACAGAGATTTATTTTCGGAAGGTTTTTCAATATCAAACAATGATCCGCACGCATTATTTTTAGCATTTAGTTTGGATTACGGCAAATTCAGTTTTATCACAGAATACAAGGACTACATTGGATATAATTTAGGCATAAATGACCCACCCTCATTAGTAAAAGAGCATACTCATCCGTTACTAAACAGGGATACGCATGTTCTTATACCAAAAAATGAAAAAGGAATTCAATTTGAGGGGAATTATTTTTTCGGAGAATCGTCAACTCTGACTATAAACGTCAGCTCAGCTAAAAATGATATATTTTTGAATGAAACTAATTTTTACGAACGGTTTACAGAATTTTCTCATAAAATAAATAGTGATCTGAAAGGCTCCTTTTACTTTGCACATTCTAAGGACGAATTTAATGCCATCTCGAGCAGAACAACTTTCGGAGTCACGGCTGATTATATTATAAACGAACGTATCGGGAGTAGCTTTGAGGTCGCGTTTCAAAATGCAACGAGGGATTTTGAATATTATCTTGATAAAAATGATTCCTCGAGATTTTTTACACCAACAGATTTTTCAAGTACCTTCTTATCTGCATCTGTTGGTATTTCACAGATCCTTAACTTTGGGATCGTTGCGGAAAGAAGCACAGATCCGGATGAGACGGATCTACCTTCCACCTTTGAGATCGAGACCGATCCAAAATGGTGGCCTTCTGTGAATCTATCTTTTGATGCCGGATCGACCAATGAATTTAGAGTATTCTTTGGCGAACGAAGAGGCGGAACCGCCTGCACCGCAGGAACCTGCTATGAGCTTTTACCATTTGAAGGATTGGAGATAAGGCTTATAAGCCGATTCTGATGGAAATTAAAAAGCCGACGAAATCAAAAGGAATTCCCAAACAAAAAAAT
>CBDUTM010000067.1:0-7423 GCA_965369985.1 uncultured bacterium
CAAGACGGATTTGACGAGCCGGGATTGGGAAATAGAAATAATCCTAACGCCGAATCTAATATGGGTCGGATTCTTGAAGCATGGCGGGAATCAGATCGTCCGGTTGTTCATATTCAGCATAATTCTGTCAATCCGGATTCACCTCTTCATCCGAGTCATCCCGGAAACGCGATCCGGGAGATAGTCAAACCCCTGCCCGATGAGCCCATATTTGCAAAATCCGTCAACAGCGCTTTCATAGGAACGAATCTTGAAGAAAAATTAAGAGAAAAAAATATCGATACGCTCATGATGATCGGGTTAACGACCAATTACTGTGTATCCACATCCGTGAGGATGGCAGGTAATTTGGGGTTTAATACGTACGTCGTATCTGATGCTACCGCTGCGTTTGACACTGTTGACCATAACGGAAAAGTGCATGCAGCTGAAGAAATACACACTGTTTCTCTTGCGAATTTGCACGATGAATTCGCTACGGTGTTAGACACTGAAGCTGTTTTGAATCAGCTGGATAGTGCCTAAATTGGCAGGTCAAATTCCACATCTTAACTCAAATGCTCTATAAAGCTTAAGTAAGATTTAAGACGATTCCCAAACCGAGTCCGTATAACATATGCGCAATAGGAGTTGCGATAAAGGGGCTGGCATTTTTTGGTGCCCTAATACCAAAGAAGCCCCATCCATATCCGGGATAGAGAATGAGCCATGGCAAAAGTGTTGACGCAAGGCCCCACACAACACCGGAAATAAGGTGATCTTGTGGCATAGGTCTGTTGAGCGCGAGGTAGAACAGAGGATAAGTCAGCACTAAGCCGCCGCCGATGAGGTAATGTAAGATCCAGCCAGCCGACGTTTCATATTTTACGGAACTTGAGTCGACGATATTCTTATGTACGAAACGCGCGTCGAGTAATCCAAGTGTCCAGCGCCCGATAGCTTGGGGCCCTCCACACCTCCCGCCACTTGTGATATTAAGTTTTTCGGCGGTGATGGCGGTGATATCCATCATAACGGTACCCACCAGTCCGCCTACTATAACCCAGAGCCATAATTCCATGAGATTTCCCCCCTCATTTTATTTCATTCTTATTTTCAATAATTGGTTTCAAAGCAGCTTTGGAATAGCAATACGCATTTAGGTAATAAAGACAAGCACAAGGGCAGACATGCTGCCAGCCGTAATTTCGAGATTTAGTCTTGTTAAGTTCATAAGCCCGCTCCTATATGCGAGCTATTTCGCATCCTTCGAGGACGTTTAAACATAAATATCTTCTTTTGAAAATTCTTCCGGGCGATCTTCCCAGTTTCTTCTATCGGAGCCTTTAATCCGGGTTATGATTTCGTCTCCATGCCTGATTCTGGAAGACATTTTTTCAATTATATGAAATGCCATTGTCGGGTCCTGCTGAATGCGTCGCAAGAGGGTTTTTTTATCGATCGTCATAATTATAGCCTCGCCCTTAGCGCGCACAGTGGCAGCCCTTCGTCTGGGTTCAAATAATGCCATCTCCCCAAAAAAATCTCCCTCGGCAAGCTCGCTGATGAATATTTCTTTGTTATCCCGATTTGTAAAGACCACTACTGAACCCGATTGAATTACGTACATACAGTCACCCACATCATCCTGCTCTATGATTATCTGACCGTCAACGTATTTTTTTCCTAGCTCTTCTTTCATTTAGTATCCTATCTCATAATATTATTATTACCGAATATTCCTCCCACAAATTCAAACGCGAGCCTTGAGAGAAATTTTGGGTTCAATGTGCTTTTAAATATATCTTTATAGGGAGAACTGCCGGTAAAAGTATTCCACAAAACATTGCTCAATCTGTTTTGAAGTTTTTCATTTGCCTGTTCTTTTTTTATCAGTCGCAAAATTCCCCGTTTCGAGAATTTTGTCTTCTGTATCAAATTTGTTACCAGGAATATTATTTTCCCGATGCTATTGTCTTGATTTATACTTTTGCAAGTAGGCCAGTAATACTTTTTGAAATGAGAGGACGAGATTCCATACAATACCACCGTATTTGCTGCAGCCTTTGCTGTTGAATAAGCCGCGCCTATTCCATCCTTGTACAATCTCGTTACAGCGGCATCACCAATGAGAACCACTCTATCATTATAAGGTTGCACTGCACCACGTATATTCATTTTAGGAAAGCACTGACACTGCTGATATTCCGATAATTCGATACCAGGCGGGAAACATTTTTTAACCTCCTCCGTATTGAGGAATGATTGAACGAAGTTCCTATCAATATTTTCACCCATCATACAAAATGTTACATAGGGTCCTTTAGGAATAAGCGCCGCGAATTTGAGCCTCTTCACGTTCAGAAGGAAAACATGCATGGAATTACCAAAATATTTTTCGATAGTTTCTTTACCAAGATGGAATTCACTGATAAACGTTTTTGTGATCTTTGGTGATTTATATTTGATGCCCAAATTTTCGAATACTTTCATACCTGAAGAATTTACACCTGTTGAACCAACGACCAGATCGTAATTTTCTGATCTACCCTGCTGTGTGGCAATTACCGGGTACTCATTTTTGAAGTCACAACTGATGACTCTCTCATTAATAAGATTTACCCCTTTGTCAACCACAGATTTGAGCATATGTGCATCAAAACCAACTATATCATCTTTTTCGTTATTTAATGGTCCTGAACCTCTATATACTGCGGCTATACGTTTCTCGAGTAACGGAGTTTTAATTCGTTCTGTGCCAACATCTGTGTGAAGGACATAAGAGTCTATCCCCTTTTGAATAATAGATCGGGGTATTATTATTCCCTCTGCAGCTAAAACTTGGACAAGAGATTCGGAGATAATACCACCACAGTGATTACAACCTGCAGGTCCTTTTCTGCTAAAATCCTGAGCTTCATAAAGATCTATTTGCACATTGAGTCCAACCCTGTTTGCAAGATCAATAAATGAGGAACAGAAGAAGGTTCCTGCAGGTCCACCTCCTATCACTGCTATTCGGGAATCGTTGTTTAATTGAAAATCGGATGATTCATCTATGAATTTCTCCAGGAATATATTTTTATCGCTCATTATTATCTACCAATAAAACCTGGAACTTTTCTTGACGATGGCATTCGCCATCCCATTGAAAATTATATTGTGAATTGGATAAAAAGTGTACCAGTAAAGATATCCGAGTAAACCATTAGGGATAAATTTTCCAATTACATTTAAAATTTTGTCTTTTCCGTCAACTAACTCAATATTAAACTCGAGCCACGCTTCGCCGGGGATTTTCATCTCAGCTTTGAGAATCAGCTTTTCATTGCTCGCGTAATCAACTACCCGCCAGAAATCAAGATGCGATCCAACCTTCAGCTCAGATTGGTTTTCGCGACCTCTCCTCAATCCTACGCCTCCAAGAATCTCATCGAAAAATCCTCGAACGCGCCACACCCAATTCATGTAGTACCATCCATTGGTACCTCCGATCTCGCGTATCGGCTTAAACAAAGATTCATTCGGTATCAAATTGTCCAATCTCGCACGGTATTTGACCATTAGTATTCTTTCTACTGATTTCAAATCATTTTAATCGATATTCCCCCGGATCTAACTATATAGGGCAGGTCATTTGATACACCATGTTTTTATAATTAACTATAACACATACCCTCTCTTTTATAGGAGGGGGTATGGTATTGTAGCAGAAGAGGGTCTGCTACTTTCTTTGTATTGTGAACTAATATCTCTTTCTCGATCCATCATTCAAGATAAGAGTATTTCTCATCAATCTATGGCAGCCTCTTTTTCCTGCGCTGTTAGCAAATTGGTTTTATTGCATTGCTGCGATAGCGTTATCTAATAGGGCCTTTACATAGGCAGGGTTGTGAACACCACCACTCTGATCATAATAAACCGTGCGATAATTCCATAGAGCTGAGAAAACTTTCCGCTCAAACTGACCTCTGGCTATACGATATTCACCCTCGTCTAAGTAGAGGATACCGTTTACGGTCGAATCAGGAATGATCTGATATACACCGCTTGTATCTTGACCGATACCCTGACCCGTCTGTTCAGCCAATAGAGCTGCAAGAGTACTCATCTTTTCTGAAATTTCTGCTTTCCCACCGTTATACTCGAAATCAGCGGAAACAGTATGACAGGCTTCACAGACTACAACATTTGGTTTGAAGGTGTGATTTCGCTCATGTAGATGACACTTTATACAGCTTGCAGAGACCCCATGGGTAGATGGCCCGATAGTAGTAATGTCAACTACTGAACTGAGTCGAGCATCTCCACCTAGCCCCAATAGCGTGGTACCCTGGGCACCATAATGAGGACCGACACGGGTACTTGTGACCATCACCGAATCGCTTGTTAGGTCAACATCATACAGTTCCCAACCTTGCCTGGGCTGATGACATCTGACACAAAGATTGCTATTATTGCCAAAATCTATGTCATCTCCACCAATCCTCATAACAACCGGGTCATTGAAACGTATGGGTACCCAACCTGCTGTGGTATCAAATTCAGCCCCGCCCCCGTTGTTCTTGTGAGCATGACAGGTTCCACACTTCATGGTTGATCCATGCTCAAAAGCCACCTCTAACTGCTCTTGGCCGCCATTACCAAACTCGATAAATCCCTCATGCGAATGACATTGCGCACAAGGAAGGCGGTTAAATCGTGTATAGGCGGTAGAATGCCCCGCCTCTGCAAATTCTACTTCTTTTTGGTCCATCACTGCCGGCTCGTGGCAACCCAAGCAAAAAAGACTGCTTAAAGCTCCTGCCGGGCCTTCAGCTCCTGTTTGACCGGTCGGTCCAGCAGGCCCTTCACAGCTAACCGTTAAACCCAAGGCCAAGCTGAGGAGTAATGCTAAAAATAGGTAACGCGTCAGATTCATTTTTTTCCCCTACTTTATCTATCTGTTTGAATGTCTCTCATATATATGTTTTAACTAATGAACCTTCCCCCATCTATATATATTAGATACATGAATTCAGAATAATTATTGTTATTAGATATTAAAATATATACCTGCCCATCGTTGATGAATTGATTTTCAACCTGGGAGAGATCTGTATTTTGCTGGAGCTGTGCATTACATCCGTAAATGATTCATAGATGTTTCTAAACCTATTAATTCCATAGTCCTATTCTTCTTCTGATAGTTTCTTAATTAATATTATCATCTCATCCAAATCTGATTTATCAAAAAAATAATCCGCTCCTGCCTTGAAACATTCATTCTTGTAGGAGCTAATAGAATAATTGGACATCATTATAATCTTTGCTGCTGGATAATTTTTTTTCGTATCCATCATCAGATCGATCCCACTTCCGTTCGGCATTTTGATGTCATATATTGCAAGATCAAATTCTATTTCATTGATTATTCGCTTTACAGTAGAAATATCATTAGCCTCACCTACTACATTGACGTTCTGAAATTGTGATAAATTATCAACCAATCGCTCTCTAAGAATATCTGAATCGTCTGCAATGAATACTCTCAATTCTTTACCCTTAGATTTATCCTTTGTCATTATCACTTATTTCCTGATGTAATTATACCATGAATATTACCCTGGCAGAATAGGACTGTGTCTGATTCTTTTGTAGGACTTTGTCCTACAACATTGATTTATATGGAGATTACTAAATTGGTCGAGCAGCGCAAAGGTGCTTACTTAAGGAGAATCTAAAAGATTGTTTTCCATCAAGTAACTTGTGATGTCGGAATTACTTTTCATATTCATTTTCTCAAGAATTCGTGTTCTGTAGGTACTTATAGTCTTCACACTTAAAGAGAGATTTTCGCCTATCTCTTTGATAGTATGACCTCGGGCGATAAACCGCATGACCTGAAATTCACGGTCTGAGAGCTGTTCGTGAAGCGGTTTATCGTGATCAACTCCCAGCTCGGTTGCAAGTTTTTCCGCCAATGAGATAGTAACATATTTTAAACCCATAGATACCCGTCTAATAGCGTCTATTAGCTCATCAGGAGCACTTTCCTTTGTCAAATAACCCGAAGCCCCTGATTTTAATGCTCTCACGGCATATTGTTTCTCCGGGTGCATACTTAACATTAAAACATACAGATCTGGTTTTGCCCTCTTTATCTCCTTTAGAATATCCATGCCGCTCCGACCCGGCATTGTGATATCAAGAAGCACAACATCAAAATCATCTTTCCACACTTTTTCCAAGGCTTCATGGCCGTTTGTTGCTTCGCCGGCAATTATTATATCCGAATGTTGCCCGATCACTTGCTTGAGTCCTTCACGAACAAGTGCATGATCATCTGCTATTAAAACTTTGATCATTTATTATTCTCATTAGTCAACGGTAAAATCACCTTAGCTATAGTCCCATCTCCCTTCTTTCCTATGATCTCGAATATACCATTCCAGGGAATTAAACGTTCACTGATACCCAAAATTCCATAGGATTTGGAATCTTTCTTATCCTTCTCACTGATGCCAATTCCGTTGTCTCTGACATTAAGTGTCAATATATCATCTTTTACAGCTAAATGGACTATTACCTTTGAAGCCTCGGCGTGTCGTGTAATATTTGTCAGCAATTCCTGAAAAATACGAAATAGAGTAGTTGATCGATCACCATTATGAGTCATGTCTATTTCATCATGTTCAAATTCACAGTCAATCTTACTCCTTGCCTGAAAATCTTCTAATTGCCATTCCATAGCCGATACTAAGCCCAAATCATCCAATATCCCAGGTCTCAGACTAGCCGCAACTTTTTGAATTGTTTCCATCGTTGAGTCCACCAACTCAGTCATGGAACCTACTTTATTTATTAATTCCTCATCATTTGTTTTATTCCTAATATAGGAAATATCTAACTTCAAAGCGGTAAGAGCCTGACCTAGATCATCATGAATATCTCTTGCGATCTCTGTTCTTTCTTCTTCCCTTACTTCCTGCAGACGTGAAGCAAGAGACCTAAGACTATCTCGTGAGTTCTGTAGAGCCTTCTCTTCAAGTTTCAGTTCTTGTTGCGTTTGATTCAACTCCTTTAGACTCAGCTGCATCCTCTGCACAGCCGGTCTGAAGATGAAAAATCCTTCAAATAACAAAACAGCAAGAATCAACAACATGAATAAATCTTCAATATTCTCATGCTGTTGAACTTTCGCTTTTGCCTCTCCGTCATATTGAAATACTATCAGTTCCATTCCACCTAGAAATACTTTTTCATTCCGTATAATTCTTTTAACAAATGTGTCTGGAACTACAGACGATTTACTTCCCAATTGATTTTCGTTGAGTACTAACAAACTTTGAGTAGCATTCATTATTGAATCAAAATTAGGATTGATCTCAGAAAACAATTCCTTTACTCTACTGCTGTTTTCACCGGGCACTCCCAAGCCTACATCTCCAAATTGAAGACCATT
>CBDUTM010000068.1:0-7385 GCA_965369985.1 uncultured bacterium
TGCGATACCGATATTTTTCTTAAGCGCTCTTTTAAAAAGCCTAAATGTATCGACATGCTCAGGAAGCTCCACCCAAACTACAAATCCGCCTTGCGGTCGGCTAACACGCGTCCCCTTCGGAAAATGTATGCCGATTGCGTGAATCATCTGCTCAACATTATCGTGATATATATACCTGATTTTTCTCAAATAACGTTCGTAACCACCATTTTGTAAGAATTGTGCAATTGTCTCCTGAAGTAATAGCGGATTGCCTTCTGTGCTTGAAAATTTGAGTGATATCACCTTTTCTTTAAAACGACCAGGTACACACCACCCAATTCGATAACCCGGAGCCAGAGTTTTACTAAATGATGAACAAAGTAATACTAATCCCTTTTTGTCATAAGCCTTTGCCGCTTTTGATCGCGATGTACCAAAATGAACATCTCCGGAAATATCATCCTCTAAAAGAGGTATTTCCTTTTTAGCGAGCATATTTACCATCATTTCCTTTTTCTCTTCCGGCATCGTGCTTCCGAGTGGATTATGTGTGGTCGGCATAAATAGACACGCGCTAATTTTATGTTTCTTCAGTACTGCATCAAGAGCTGTTAAGCTGACTCCATCTCTGCTTCGAGTCGGGATCTCAATTGCCTTCATCCCTAAATTCTCCAACATTTCAAGAAGACCATAAAAGGTTGGAGATTCTACAGCAATAGTATCTCCGGGATTAGCAACGGCGCGTAAACATAAATTCATTGCTTCAAGGCATCCCCCGGTTATGACAATGTCATCTGGATTTAGAGAATAGCCCGCAAGAATGGACCGCAAGGCTATTTGTCGCCTGAGCTCTTCATTCCCGGGTGGTATATCTGATTTATTAATAGAAGATCCTAAGCGCTGCATAACTGATTTCATTATAGAATTCAGTTTTCTATAAGGGTAGATCTCAGGATCGGGAAAAATGACCCCAAATTGCACAAAATTTGGATCCTTGGCTGCTTTGATAACCTCTTGTACCATTTGACTGACTTTAATTTTGGCAGCTATGAGTTTGGGCGAAGTAATATCCGGTTCAGGCGGGAATGTTCTTGAGTTCAGGAGAACGTAATATCCGGACTGAGGTCTGGCTTCTACAAGTCCCCGGTTTTCTAATTCGTAATAGGCATTCAATACAGTTGAAATGCTCACGCCATATTCGGAACTCATTTCGCGAACTGGGGGGATTCTGTCTCCGGGAAGTAAAGTTCCAGCGTCAATGAGGTTGGTTATTTTATCTGTTAATTCCTCATATAGAAATGGTTTATTACCTCGTCCCTTAATTTTCATTCTATGTATCCAATTTAATTTATGTTAATTAACAAAATAATTCCCGATAAGTACAATGTGTTATATTAAATTGTAATGATTACAATATCAAGAATTGTATCTGTGTTTTTTATTAAAAGTAGTATACACTTCCGTAACAAAATTGGATTATGGAGAGTATACTGAAATCAAATAAGACACTTAAGCGAAAGGTTTAAGAGAGAAATAGCATTGTCTCTAAAACATTGCCGACATTTCCTCTGCAAAATAACCCCGATATACAATAATCTTTTAAAGTTACCAATTCTAATTTTGATCTATAATCATGTTTTTCTCATGAGCGTACTTCCTGCAGATATTATAAGCGAGTTACCAATTGAACCAAAAGTCATAATTATAGAACCCGTATTAGATGGGAAACTTGATGATCAAATATGGAAGGACGCCATAATTATTTCAGATTTCAAACAACGAGAGCCAATAGAAGGTGCTGATCCGACAGAAAAGACAGAAATATTAATGTTGTACACTTCAGACGCACTCTACATCGGAGTACGTGCATATGACTCAAATCCTGAAGCTATAGTCGGAACGGTGATGAAAAGAGATAATTTTGATTCTTATTCAAATGACGGATTTGAGATTGCGATTGATTCATACAATGACGGTAGGAATGGTTATTGGTTCTTCACTAACCCTTTGGGCGTACGTGTTGATGCTCAGTTTTTTGATGAAGGAAACATTTTTGTATCTAATTGGAATGGGGTATGGGAGGCTAAGTCCTCGATAAACCCTAACGGGTGGGAAAGCGAATTGAAGATACCGTTTTCTACACTTAGATTTGATCAATCGACCGAAAACACGATGGGCATTAATTTTTTTCGCAGAATCATCAGAACCAATGAAAGACTTTATGCTCCACTTGTTCCCTTAGACCGTAGGGGTGGATCATTAAATGTATCACTCGCTCGTAAGTATCTCTTTAAAGGAATAATCGGAGGCGGAAGTGTTCAATTAAAACCTTATGTCTTAAGCGGAATACAAAATAAAAGTGTTGGGCAGGATTCGGATACAGATACTGAAGGAGAATTTGGAATAGATTTGAAATACAACATTAATGACAACCTTTTATCAAATCTTTCCTATAACACTGATTTTGCTCAGGCAGAAGTTGATGAAATACAGATAAACCTTTCACGTTTCAGCCTATTTTTTCCCGAAAAAAGGGGCTTTTTCCTTGAAAATTCAGGAATCTTCTCCTTCGGTTTATCACAGGATACTGAGATCTTCTTCAGCAGGAGGATCGGTTTAGCAACTGATGAAGAGGGAAATAATGTGACTGTGCCGATATTATTCGGAGGAAAACTAACGGGAAAAATTAAGAATATTGATATCGGTGTTCTTGATGTTCAGACTACATCAAAAGAAAACATTCCCTCAGAAAATTTTAGCGTATTTCGGTTGAAAGCGGGTATTGCACCAAGATCATATGTAGGAGGGACCATAACTAATATCTCTTCTGAAAACGGTTCTTACGACAGGACCGTCGGCTCGGATTTTTTGGTTTTACTTAAGCGGGAAGTTGGGATTCGGGCATTTTCAGCGACCAATATATCTTCTGAAAATAATGTATTTGCCGCAAGATCGTCTGCTTTCAATCTGTCTCTTTTCAGAAAGAGTGAGCGATTTGCTTTTACATTTGATTATTTAGATGTTGGAGCCTTATTTAATCCTCGGATGGGATTTGTACGCCGTACAGATATAAAAAGACTCAATGGATTCATAAATAAGACTATTTACTTGGAAACAGAAAAATACAGGCGAATCACACCTGAATATAGGTTCAACATAGTTCAGGATCACGACGGTGAATTGCTGGAATTTGAGCACTCCGCGTACTTCACGATAGATTTTCGATCAAAAGATAGAATATTATTCACAGTCACCCGATCATTTGAGTACATACCGGTGGCATTCCCAATATTTAAATCAGTATTAGTACCGGTCGGTAAGTATAATTACCTTGATGCCGGAATATTATTCGGTTCGAAAGGCGGCAGAAAATTTCAAACTGAATTATTTTTCGTTGCGGGAAGTTATTTGGGAGGATCACGATTAATTTCCTCGTTCTTCGGACGATGGCTTGTAAATAAAAACCTGACATTAACCCAAATCTACGAGCGATTTGACATAAGCTTGGAGAACGATTCATTTACGACTTTTCTTCTTCGATCCAGAGCCGATTATTCTTTAAATACCAGTTTGTCGGTTTCAACATTGATCCAGTATGATAATGCATCTGAAAAACTCGGTTTAAATTTAAGATTGAATTACCTGGTGAGTGAAGGCAGAGAGCTATTTTTAGTTTGGAACCAAATCTATGATGAACCACAGATCAGAAACCGATTAGATTTTGGAAAGAATGATAACAGTTTACTATTGTTCAAAATCAACTATTTATTTAGTCTATAATTGCTGTATACCCACTTATGAAGATACCGAAACCTTTGAGTAGTATAAAAACGATTTAAAATAGGATTTAATACTATCGCAGCTAAAATATATTCAGTTGATAACAAAATAAACCATAATTAACTAATAGGACTAATTTTGAAACGAAAATATAACACAGCAGTTTGCCTAAAACTGCTTTTCTCTCAAATTACCATTTTTTTATGCTTTACGGCTCTAAATCTTTTTCTATCGGTGAATGCATCAGCACAAACACAGGAGAAGGAAATTCGAATAGCCGTTGCAGAATTCTGGCATGAGACACGTACGTTCTCACCATATACAACTACGATTGAAGACTTTGAATTTTATGGTCCTCCGACCACGGATTTTCTGGACACAGACCGAGGATTCATCGGCGGATTCAAAACCATGATAAAGGAACTTGGTAATGCCAAATTGATTGGAATGACTTCACCAAACTATCCGGGGGGAGATGAAACCGGCGGTTGGGTTACACGAAAAGCGTTCGATAAATACACCAATCTCATTATCAGAGATCTGAAGGCAGCGGAGCCGTTGGATGGTGTTTATCTCAGTCTTCATGGAGGAATGGCGGTTTCCGGAATTCCGAAAGCTGAAGCTGAGATTGTGCGGCGTATTCGTAAAATCGTCGGTGAAATTCCTATTATCGTGACGATCGATCTACATGGCAATGAAGATCACGAGCTTGCCGATGCGGCTGATGCTGTTTTAGCCCTCAAGCGGGTTCCGCATTACGATACAGATTTACAAGGTGAGAGGGCAGCAAGGTTGCTAATGAGATGCATTCGCGGTCAATATAAACCTGTCATGGCGACTCGCAAGCCCGGAGTTATTGTAGCCAGCGTCTTTCAAGCGACCGACATATCACCCGGAATGGAGATTATGGAGCGTGCCAGGAAATGGGAAAACCGACAGCACGACGTCTACGTATCAGTAGCCATGGGATACGCATATTCCGATGTTCCGGAGGCTGGTGTCACTGTCATGGTTGTCACGAATGACGATCAGGCGCTCGCGGATAGTATCGCTGACGATATGTCAAATTACATTTGGAAAATACGCAAAGAATTAGCGGGAAAGAAACAACCGACACTATCTGAGGGTGTGAAGCATGCCATAAAAGCTGCTAATCGTGGTGAAACACCGGTGTTGATTGCTGATCATAGCGACAGGACTGGAGCCTCAACACACATTCTTGGAGAGCTAATAAAACGAGGTGCACGAAATTTTTGCATCGCCACTCTTCGTGATGACAAAGCTATCATGAAAATAACTTCGAAACATAAATTGGGTGATAAAATCCGGATAAAAGTAGGTGGATATATCGGTGAGTTTGCCGGCAACCCGGTCTCTATTAAAGGTAAAATAGAATTTCTTGGTGAATATCATAATAAGCCGATCGCTGTAATTCGTTTCGGCAAATCAAATCGCATCATCCTCACAAATGAAAAAATGCAGGTAACCAACGTCGAAATCTTCAAAGCGGTGGGAATCGATTTCAGTGCACTTGATATCATCGTGGTAAAATCCAGTACTTCTTTTAGACGGGGATTCCAAGAAACCGGGATCGCCAAGACCATTGTGTTAATTGACACACCGGGTGATGGCCCGGCGGATCTTTCCATCTTGCCGTTCAAAAATATACCCGAAAAAAGTTATCCCATATATAATGGTAAAAGTGAAGCACAAATATTCGAGAAGAATGTCGTATCAGATGGCAAAAACTTTGCATTAACATTCTCTCCCGATGGTAAATCCTTATATGTTACCAGACGAGAACTTGTTGGTAATGACGGTGCAATGCTTGTTGACATTTTACAATCAAAATTGAAGCGTGGTAAATGGTCAATTCCCAAAAAAGTGAGTTTTGCCAGCAACTATCGAGATGCCGATCAGTTCATCTCTCCTGACGGCAACAAACTATTCTTTATGTCCGAACGCCCGCTTCCGGGTAAAACGGAAAAGAATGACTATGATATATGGTTCGTCGAAAAAGCAGGGAAAGATTGGGGGACGCCTAAGCATCTTGGTCCCCTTATTAATAGCCATCCTGGATGGGAGGGCTTTCCAACAATAACAGCTGATGGTACGCTTTATTTCTTTTCCGAGCGTAAAGGAGGCTTTGGGAAGTCGGATAATTACAAAGCTCAATATGCTGACGGAAATTTTTTAAAACCGGAGAATCTGGGGAGTAGCATCAATACTGAATCATGGGACGGTCTTCCTTATATTTCACCTGATGAAACTTTTCTGATTTTCTATTCAAACAAGCCGGGAGGATACGGTGGGGGAGACCTTTACATCAGTTATCAGAGCGACAACGGTTGGGAGGAATCGCGAAATCTCGGTCCGCTAGTTAATACATTCGAGCATGAGTTGTTTCCTCATATTAGCCCGGATGGGAAACATCTTTTTTTCTCCAGATTTCATAAAAACGGTCAACGCTATAATTACTTTATTGAAATATCAAAACTACCATTGATGCTTGGAATAATGAGGTAAAAAAATGAAATTCTTAAAAGGGTTCAATACTATTGCTGCAAAAACATATTCTGATGGTCTAAAAGCCAATCGACCCTTGAGTACTCCAATTGTGGCAGCAACAAATTTTCAAGCGGAATCAAGCAAGAAACATGGCGAGCTATTTAAGGAAAATGCTGATACTTTTTATCTGCGATTTGGAAATCCTACACAAACCGCCGCAGCGAAAAAAATAGCTCAATTAGAAGGCGCTGAGGAAGGATTAGTATTTTCCTCGGGTATGGGAGCGATAACTACCTCTCTAATGTCTGTTTTAGAAAGCGGCGCTCATATTATCGCACAAAGAGAACTCTTTGCTCAAACTTTTTCATTTTTTGAATTGCTGTATGAATCATTCGGTGTGGAAGTCGACTACATTGATATGACAAAGTTGAGTGAAATAAGTGAACGGATTCGAATCGAAACAACACTAATATATATTGAAACTCCATCCAATCCATTATTGAAGATAGCAGATATAAGATCAATCGCGAAGATCGCATCTAAAAGAAATTTATTGTTTTTTGTAGACAGTACTTTCGCAAGTCCCTATCTTCAAAACCCTATTTCGCTTGGTGCAACCTTGAGTTTGCATTCCGGGACAAAATTTCTTAGTGGACATTCAGATCTGATGTGCGGAGTAGCGGTGGGAAATAGAGTTGTTATTGAGAAAATATTTCAGATGCAACGACTTTTAGGTACAATTCTAGATCCTAATTCAAGCTGGCTTCTACTGAGGAGCTTGAAATCATTGGGTATAAGAATGCAACTGCAATGTGATACTGCTCTAAAATTGGCTGAATATTTAGAAGCCCAATCTGATGTAATAGTAGTGAACTATCCCTGGTTGCAAAGTTCACCGTATTATAAAATCGCTCGAGCTCAGATGAGAGGGGGTGGTGGAGTTATATCCTTTGGAGTCAAAGGAGGACTTACCGGAGCTAGAAAATTTGTAGACGCACTGAAATTAATTCCAATCGCAACGAGTCTTGGTGGCATAGAAACAGTGATTGAAATTCCCTATGAGCTTGATTTCAATCATGAGGAAATAGGAAGTGCTGCCGATGAAATGGGAGTGC
>CBDUTM010000069.1:0-7380 GCA_965369985.1 uncultured bacterium
TGGTGTTATTGGAGTTTTTATTTTTGGTGGGCTCGGAGGTATTTATCTCGGTTCTTCTATGGTTGATATGCCTCTTCATGATACGTATTTTGTGGTGGGACATTTTCACTTCATCATTTTTGGAGCTATTTTTCTCGCGATTTGCGCCGGAATTCAATACTGGTTCCCGAAAATGTTTGGCCGAATGATGAATGAAAAACTTGGTAAGCTCCACTTCTGGCTTACACTAATTTCTTTTGTTGCGGTGTTTTTTCCTATGCACCTGCTCGGTATGGCAGGACATGTAAGAAGAATTTATAATCCGATGAGCTACGAGTATTTACAGGAACTTCAATGGATAAACGTATTTATTTCATATGCAGCGCTTGTTCTCTTCCTTGCACAGTTTATATGGCTATATAACTTTTTGCATAGCTATTTCAAAGGCAAAAAAGCTGTGGATAATCCATGGAATGCAAACAGCTTGGAGTGGACTGCACATACTCCCGTTCCACATGGTAATTTTACATCGGCACCCGTAGTATACAGAGGCGCTTATGAATATAGTGTTCCGGGAGCTGCTGAAGATTGGATCTCCCAAACCGATGAGGATTGAAAATTATTGACAATACCAATCTGATATATTACTATAATTGTCTTCTTAAACATTGAAGAAATTATTGAATAATATTAGCGAAAATAATTAAATATGAAATGGAGACCGTATGCTAAATTGGTTGCCTGAAAACATATCTACTTACGGAATGGATATTGATTTTCTATTATACTTCATCTACTACATCACCACTGCCATCTTTTTCTTTGTTGCCGCCTTTATGGTGTATTTTCTCATCAAGTACCGATTTGACCCGAATCGCAAGGCAGAATATTCGCACGGGAACACTAAACTTGAAGTGATATGGACAAGCGCTACAACACTTGGAGTTCTTGTCCTTGCGCTTATCAGCGCACCTGTATGGAAGGAAATAAAATTAGATATGCCTGAACCGGAGGTCATGATTCAGGTTACGGGCGAGCAATTCAACTGGAAGGTGCTTTATCCCGGTCCGGATAAAATATTCGGAACCGAGGATGACCTTGAGATGGATAACGAAGTGAATGTACCCGTGAATAAGGTAGTCCATGTAAGATTGCTTTCTGATGATGTTATTCACAGTTTTTTCATACCGGTTCTGAGAGTAAAGCAGGATGCTGTTCCCGGGCGCGAGATAACTATTTGGTTCGAATCCACTAAAACAGGCAGGTACGAAATCCCCTGTGCTGAACTTTGCGGCTTTGGACATTCGGGAATGCTCGGACACCTGTATGTTCACTCTCCTGAGGAATATGAGAATTGGGTGAATGAAAATTGGCCCGAATCATAATTCTATTCAACTTATATCACTTAAAGGAAAACCTCAAATGACAGATGATATTTCGATGGTCGAAACAAACGAAGGCCATTCACATCAAAGCTTCATAAGTAAATACATATTTTCATACGATCATAAAATGATCGCGAAGCAATATCTTTTTCTTGGATTAATAATGTTTTTAGTCGGCGGACTGCTTGCTCTCCTTCTCCGATGGCAATTAGGTTATCCTGAAGAACCCCTGCCAATTATCGGTCTCTCAGATGATTATATGGAATCGGGTGAAGCAGCCACCGCGGTTGATAGGATGTGGGATCAGTGGTTTGAGGAAGAAACGGAAAATTGGTTTACAAACAACATTCCCGGTGGAGTTATCGGTCCCGAATTTTATAATTCACTTTTCACAATGCATGCAACTATTATGATATTTTTTGCTGTTATGCCTATCCTTATTGGATGTTTTGGAAATTTTCTTATTCCGCTTATGATAGGTACCGAAGACATGGCTTTCCCATTTTTGAATATGCTCTCTTTTTGGGTAGCCGTAATAGCAACTATCATATTGATAGTAAGTTTTTTCGTTCCCGGAGGGGCGGCAGCAGCTGGATGGACGGGTTATCCCCCTCTATCCACGTCCGAAGCATATACAGGCGTTGATTGGGGTCAAAATCTTTGGATTATCAGTTTGATGTTTATAGGGATTTCATCTATGATGGGCGCTATAAATTATTTAACTACTGTTATTAATATGCGAACGAAAGGAATGACATTCTTTAGAATGCCTTTGACGGTATGGTCATTGTTTATAGTTGCAATTTTACTGCTACTCGCTGTACCGGTGCTTGCATCTGCTCTGGCGATGCTCTTATTCGATAAGATGTGGGGTACAAGCTTCTTTTCAGCCGAAGGGGGCGGAGATCCTATTTTGTGGCAGCATCTCTTCTGGTTCTTCGGTCACCCGGAAGTGTACGTATTAATTTTACCGGGAATGGGCGTTGCTTCCGAAATTCTTTCAGTATTTGCAAGGAAGCCTATTTTTGGATATAGAGCTATGGTATTTGCTATGCTTTCTATTGCGGGACTCGGCTTCATAGTCTGGGGACATCATATGTTCCAAAGCGGTATGAACCCGGCTCTCGGTACTACATTTATGTTTTCCACCATGGTTATCGCTGTGCCCTCAGCTATCAAGACATTCAATTGGCTTGGTACGCTGAAAGGAGGAAACATAAAATTCACCGTACCGATGCTCAATGCACTGGCATTCGTTTCGATGTTTGTCATCGGGGGACTCAGCGGAATTTATATGGCTTCAACACCCGTTGATATTTTCATACATGATACTTATTTCATTGTTGCCCATATTCATTATGTTGTGTTCGGCGGAAGTATCTTCGGCATGTTTGCCGGATTATATTATTGGTTTCCAAAAATGTTCGGCCGGAATATGAATATGACGCTTGGGAAAATTCACTTTTGGTTTACAATAATATTTTTCAATGCGACTTTCTTCCCGATGCATATACTCGGTATCGGAGGTCATATGAGGAGAATTTATAATCCGATGCAGTATGAATTTCTTCAGGATATGCAATATATCAATGAATTCATAACCGTCTCGGCTATTTTGCTTGGATTTGCTCAATTACTTTTTGTCTATAATTTCTTTTACAGCATGTATAAGGGGAAGGCGGCTCAGGATAATCCATGGGAAGCAAATACGCTCGAATGGACAGCTCCGACTCCACCACCTCATGGAAATTTTTTAACTCCTCCGACTGTTTACAGAGGACCTTACGAATACAGCGTGCCTGATAGAGATAAAGATTGGTATTCACAATCCGAGAAATAACGATTGAATAATAGCCATATAAGAGAAAATCCATGGATAGGCAGAATCGCGCTGTCGACTGTCGGCGCCACCTTCTTCTTACTGATCATGGGCGGAATTGTCTCAAGTAAAGGTGTAGGTATGGCGGTTCCCGATTGGCCTACTACATTCGGATATAATATGTTCACCTATCCTCTATCGAAAATGGTCGGCGGCATATTTTATGAACACAGTCATCGGCTTATCGGATCACTCGTAGGATTTCTTACTATTGGAATCAGTATAGCAATTATATGGAAGGATAATCGTAAGTGGCTTAAAGTTCTTTCTGTTGTTGCTTTGTTCGCTGTAATTGCACAGGGAATCATGGGCGGTTTGCGAGTTGTGGAAATCAGCAAAGCGTTTGCCGTAGCACACGGAGCATTTGCTCATGCATTTTTTGCTCTTGTTGTGAGCATCGCTTTTTTCTTATCGAATTTTTGGAAAGATATTCCCACAAATAATAGCATTATGGAGGCACCCCAACTCCGCAGATTCAGCATTATCACGACGATAGTGATTTACTCACAACTTGTTGTTGGGGCTATTTACAGGCATACGGGAAACTGGTTTTGGATTCATCTGCTCCTTGCGCTCATTGTAACAACTATGATTTTTTTACTTATGGACTCTGTAAATAAAAAAATAGGAAATGTTACTTTTTTGCGTAGGACATCTATTACTCTTAGCGCATTGATCCTGTTGCAGCTGTTTTCAGGATTGGGAGCTTATATGACGAAACTCATTTCTCCCGACCCGCTCACCGCATCTGCTATAGTTGTGACAATCACACTTATACATGTGTTGTCCGGAGCATTGATTTTTTCTTCTTCTGTTCTCCTAACACTCGGCATAGTTAAATGCACTAAAGAATCTTTGGAATTGGATACCGCATGAATCAGCGTATAAAAGATTATATTATAATGACAAAACCCCGGCTCATAAGCCTTGTTTTACTCACAACACTCGCAGGATTTTTCCTGGGCTCAAACGGTTCACCGGATCTGAATTTACTTTTAACCACACTATTCGGCTCATCCCTCGTAGCGTGCGGAGCGCTCGTATTAAATCAATATATCGAAAGGGATATTGATGCCCTTATGAAACGGACAAGCAATAGACCCCTACCTGCGAAAAGATTGAATCCGATTAATGCTTTACTGTTTGGAATTGTTTTAAGCTTGGTGGGGCTCACGATAAACTTCTTCTTTGTAAATACTCTCACAGCCGCCTTAGCCTTATTATCTCTTACCTCTTATTTATTTGTCTATACTCCCCTGAAAAAAATATCGGCTTTGTGTATTCTTGTGGGGGCTGTTCCCGGCGCACTTCCGATAGCCGGCGGATGGGTTGCCGCTACCGGAACTTTTGATTTTTCCGCTGTAATTCTATTTTCTATTCTATTTTTCTGGCAGATACCGCACAGCCTTGCAATTGCGTGGTTATATAAAGGTGATTACGAACGGGCAAATTTGAAACTGCTGCCTGATTTTTCAGAGGATAACAATGTTGTAGGACATCAGGTATTATTAAATACAATGGCGTTATTGCCTGTCGGACTTATGCCCGGAATATTTGGCATGACCGGTCAGATTCATTTTTTCACTGCTCTCATATTAGGAATAGGGTTTGCATTGTTTGCCGCGAAGTTTGCCCGCAACCGATCGATCACATCCGCAAAAAAACTACTTTATGCATCTTATTTATATATACCTTTTCAGTTAGGTGTTATGAGTTTCGATCAACTTACAAATTGAGTATGGGGGAAATTATGAAAACAGATAATGGAAAATGGAAAACTCTATATATTATTGGCGGAGTATTAATCTTTCAGGTAATAATTACTATAATCACTGTACTGGTAAAAAATTGAGCTATCGATGAACGACACTACTGCAGATATATTACTGAATAAGTTCGAAGATACGCCAAAACCCATTATTAAGAGTATGTATTTAGCAATGATGATGTTCATTGGCGCCGAACTTATGCTCTTTTCCGGATTTATCGGTGCTTTTATTCTTTTAAAGTTGAGCAGCGTTGACTGGCCTCCGCCCGATCAACCGACACTTCCTATTTTCATCACGGGTATAAACACGATTGTACTTCTCACAAGCGGTTTTTTGATGTCTCGCGCCTGGAAATTCATAAATGATCGCTCGAAACATTTACGGTATATGATATTAGCTTCTGTACTCGGAATTCTGTTTTTAAGCATTCAGGGGTATGAATGGATCAAACTCGTGAATTTTGGGCTCACTCTCCAATCAAGTGTTTATGGCGGAATGTTTTATCTGATAATAGGGACCCATGCTATCCATGTTGCGGGCGGACTTATATGGCTTTTAACCGTCACATATTTTTCAATTAATGGAAGTCCTGATAATTCAGAAAATGAATCAAATAAATTTAAGGCAAGCGCGCTTTATTGGTATTTTGTTGTACTGCTCTGGCCGCTCCTTTACATATTGGTATATTTTTAATGAAAGTATTTAGAACATTATTGGCGGGCATATTACTATGGCTCTTTGCGCCGACAGCGATATTCGCTTGCCCCGGATGTGGTCAGGCGCTTGACGGATCGGGAGCAAGTAACGGTATTATTGCGATTTATACTATTCTCGCAGGTATGCCGTTTTTAATTATTGGATCTATTATTGTAGGTTTCATAATTATGAATCGAAAATCAACTCGGAACATTACCGAACACACGGAAGAAAGCTCTGAATCTAAGGGAGGGAACGAAAATTGAGTGAGACCACCACGTTAAACAACGTCGAAGCGAGTTACGACAATCCGTTAACCCCGGAAAGCTGGGGGAAATTGGGGATGTGGATTTTTCTCGCGGGGGACGCGATGTCGTTTGGGACACTGCTAATCGGATATGGATTTTATAGAGTTGGAAGTTCCAACTGGCCAATACCGTCAGAGGTACTCGGTATAAGCCTCACCGCATTTATGACCTTCCTGCTTATTGTCAGCAGTCTCACAATGGTAAACGGGTTATCTGCCATTAAACAGGGAAATGTCGCTGCATTGAAAAAATATCTTATGCTGACTATTCTCGGGGGATTAATATTTCTCAGTCTTCAGGCATTTGAATGGACACATCTCATTGGTGAAGGATTGACGTTTACAGCAAACCCGTGGGGCAGTAGTTTATTCGGTTCTACTTTTTTCTCTATCACCGGATTTCACGGGATGCATGTAACCGGCGGTGTAATTTATCTGTCGGTCGTTCTTCGGAATGCCATGAAGGGGAAATATTCTCAGGCAGATTACGACGGGGTAGAATTAGTCGGGCTTTATTGGCATTTTGTTGACCTTGTCTGGATCTTAGTTTTCACATTCGTATATCTTTTATAATAAACTTTAGGGGAATATTTAAATGAATGATCAAACTCATACCGAACCGAATTACATGGGCATCTTCTGGTGGCTCCTGGCTCTGACAATTATCGAGATCGGGGTAGCATTGATACCCAACGGACCTTTTTATTCAAAGTTGTTTCAGGGGTTTTTACTTGTGGGTACTGCTGTAGGGAAAGCAAGTTTAGTTGCTTTATATTTTATGCATCTGAAATTTGAAAAACGAGTATTGGGATTGATAGCGCTGTCACCTCTCATTCTCATGATCATGGCACTAACTTTCCTGCTAAACGATATAAGGAATCCCGTGTCTAATGATTCCAATATATCACAGATCAAGGTGGAAACTATAGCGGAGAATTAGTCAAGAACAGAGCTGTTCTCTGTTTAAATAAGATTTCCCCATTATCATGGATTATTCTGTCTTACCAACTCTAAATGCGATCCTGAACGCAACAAGCGGTTTACTCATCGTATTAGGATATCGGAATATCAAACGTTCGAATAAGGAAGCTCACAGGCGATTTATGCTTTCTGCTATCGCAGTTTCTGCCATATTCTTCGCTTCATATTTAGTTTATCATTGGAACGTCGGATCAGTCAAATTTCAGGGTGCGGGATTCATTCGTTATGTTTATTTCACTATTTTGATCACACATACAATTATGGCTGTTGCCATTGTCCCATTGGTTTTACGCACTGTTTATTTAGCCTTGAAGGGTAATTTCCCAAAACACCGCAAAATAGCCAGAATAACTTTTCCATCCTGGGTTTTTGTATCTGTTTCGG
>CBDUTM010000070.1:0-7361 GCA_965369985.1 uncultured bacterium
CCATATCTATATCAAAAGAACCTCTCAATTTGCCTAATACCTGGACTGCAATTGACGCTTTGTCGGCTTTTGTCAGGTTTTCGTCCCAAACCGGCCAATTATAATTAAATATACTTTCGCTATTCCCGAATATCTGCCAGATCTCCTCTGATAGATGAGGCGCAAACGGGGCTAACAAGACAATAAGTGTCTCAAGATGCTCTTTTTCCGGCTTTTCCACCTTATAAAGGGAATTAACGCATTCCATGATTCGGCTGATCGCTGTATTAAAATTCATTAATTGCAGATCGAGAGTGACCGATTTAATCGTTTTATGCATTATGTGATTCATTTCATCGGCTGAGATCACAGATTTAGCGGTTATTACTTCACCCCGGCATAATCTCCATATCCGGTTCAGGAATCGATAGATACCAAGAATACCAGAATCATTCCAGTCGCCTCCTTCATCATACGGTCCCATGAACATCAGGTACATCCTGAACGTATCCGACCCGAAATTATCTACAAATGGATCAGGGCTAACGACGTTGTTTCTTGATTTTGACATTTTCGAACCGTTATTCGTTATAACTCCCTGGTGAAATAAGTTTTTAAACGGCTCCTCAAAATTCAGATATCCTCCGTCTTTTAACGCCCTGCAGACGAAACGAGAATATAAAAGGTGTAATGTAGCATGATCTTTCCCACCGACATACTGATCTACGGGTAACCATTTATCAGTCAATTCGGGATTCCATGGACCTTCGTTATATGTCGGATCAGTGTATCTCAGGAAATACCATGACGAATCGACAAATGTATCCATCGTATCGACTTCCCTCTTCCCTGTCAAGCCGCATTTCGGACAGTCCACCTTGCTAAATGATTCCGAATCCGCAAGAGGCGATTTATCCAATCCGATATTTTTCTCCAGATCAACATCATCCGGAAGCAATACGGGAAGATCGTGCTCGGGAACCGGAACCATTCCGCACTTATCACAATATATAATTGGAATCGGCGCTCCCCAATAACGTTGACGAGAGATCAACCAATCTCGCAAGCGGTAATTAATGGTGGAATTGCCGGCGCCCAATTTTTCGAGAGCCTCTGTTATTTTGACTATCCCCTCTTTATAATACAGTCCGTCATATTCCCCCGAGTTGATAAGAACACCATCCCCGCTACAAACATCCTTCGTGAGATCAACACGTTCATTGTTGGATGGATCGATCACCTGTTTAATCGGGAGTTCAAATTTTGTTGCGAATTCCCAATCTCTTTTATCGTGGCCGGGAGTTCCGAATATAGCTCCGGAGCCATAGGTAGCTAAGACGAAATCTGATGTCCAGACAGGTAATGGATCACCTGTTATGGGATTTATACCGTATGCCCCGGTAAACACGCCCGTTTTATCGCGCTCAAGAGTGCTCCTTTCAATTTCGGAGGTAGTTTTGGCCTTTTCGATATATGCGTCCACCTCTTCTCTCTTTTCGTCGCTGACTATATGCTCAAGAATGTGATGTTCCGGAGCTACTACAATGAAAGTTGCGCCGTAAATAGTATCGACCCGTGTGGTGAATATATTCAATTTTTCTTCTGTATCGGCTATCTCGAAAAGCACTGTAGTCCCTTCCGATCTTCCTATCCAGTTTTTCTGCATTAGTTTCGTTGATTCGGGCCAATTAATATTTTCAAGCCCGCCCAATAATTCTTCCGCGTACTTTGTAATTCTGAAAAACCACTGACTCAGGTCTTTTTTCTCGACTTCTGTTTCGCATCGTTCGCAATGTCCATCAATAACCTGCTCGTTTGCCAAAACGGTCAAACACGAAGGGCACCAATTCACCGGCGCTTCTTCTTTGTACGCGAGTCCCATGTCATAGAGTTTCAGGAACAACCACTGCGTCCACTTATAATATTCAGGATCAGATGTGCTTAAATATTTATCCCAATCGTACATGGCGCCAATTCTGTGCAATTGCTTCGTCATATATTTTATATTTTTCTTAGTGGAGTCTGCCGGATGAACTCCATTTTTAATGGCGTAATTCTCTGCCGGTAACCCGAACGAATCAAATCCCATCGGCTCGAATACCTTAAATCCATGCAGTTTTTTAAAGCGAGCCCAGCTGTCCGTCGGCCCGTAATTATACCAATGACCAACATGTAGCTTATCCCCCGACGGATAACTGAACATTACCAGAACATATAATTTATCTTTGTCGTCCGAGAGATCAACATTATGCTGCTTCGATTTAGCCCATATATCCTGCCACTTGGATTCAATTGCTTTATGATCAAAATTATCAGCCATCTTAATAAATCTTTTTTTCCTATCTACGGTTTAGTCTGCAACTGTTTCAGCAGACCGAATAATAAGAAATATCTATCGGTTAGTCAAGATAAGCGAAAAATATAAGATGAGATAAATTAAATTTTAAAGATGGAAAAACTGATTACGATCAGCTGGCTAAACCCTGCGGTTGCTCTGATTTCGGCGACTTGAAGTGGAGCGCCTGTTGTTGTTACCTCTTCGTGGAGGATTAATTCGCCTGTTATTGGTATCCCTTCTTTCGTCGAATTCGATTTTTTCAATATAAAGCCTTCTGTCGAGAGGCATTCTTCTTTCCATTGCTGCCCGGCGTTCCAGAAGGCGCCGATTATCAGCATCCCTTCTTTCCGAATCTTTTTCACGAGAACGCAACGTTATAGTATGTCCAATTACTTCGATACCGTCTAATGTCCTGATGGCCATTTCTGCTTCTGTATCATTCGGCATATCTACAAATCCACTCGGGAGACCGCTCAGTTTATCTGTCACAATAATTACACTGCTGACTTCACCGAAAGTTTTAAATAGGTGTTCAAGATCGTCTTCTGTTAATACTAATGAAAGGTTCCCTACAAATATCTTCATACTTATTACGCCCCGGTTATAAGTCTATTGCCCGGCAAGACAAATTACATATCCAATCTTACAGGTTAAACATTCTGTAATAAAAAGCAATAATAATATTAATTCTGATAAAATAATTTAAACGGTCGGTGTGGAGAGATTCATAAACTGTTTTCACGTTTTTTCTAAATGAGAATATTGAACTAAATCTTGCGGTCTATGCGTCAAAACATTAGATTGACATTAATGGGGGTTGAGAGCGTTGTGCAATCAAATAATATAAATATAAATGAGGACAGATCATGGATTCTGACACTAAGATATTGATAAACCATCTTATCGATGAGCTGAATAGAATAGCAAAGGCTCTCGAGGTTATTGCAGCAAAAGAATAGATAACTCTCTGAGTTATTTACAAACTTATACTTCTTACTGACTAATTACATTGTCGGGGTGGCGAGATTTGAACTCGCGACTTCTTCCTATTTCAACAACACCATCTTCCTCGTCTGAACAAATTCGCCAGCGCGGAGCCGATACAGATAAACGCCGCTTGCCGTTCTGGAAGCGTCCCAAGTTACTTTATGCGAGCCAGCATTTTGTCCACCGTTTACAAGTCGGGTAACTTCCTCGCCTTGTAGGGTATAGACTATCAAACTGACTTCAGCAGACTTTGAAAGTGAGTACTCGATTACTGTTTTAGGATTAAAGGGGTTAGGATATGCATTTGATAGGGAGTAATCCGATGGAAAAATATATGATTCTTCATCGACACTCACAAATAGAGTAGTATCAATACCTGATATCATCCTGACCACTATTGGATTTAATTGTGTTCCCGTGCCCAGAACTTTATCATTTATGAATAATTCAGTACCACTCGGACTTATCCCGATCCCGTTGGGAATAAACCATGTTGTTTCAAGTGCATCACCGTCGGTATTTCCTGTAGTGCCTGTACCCGCTAATAGTCTTATATCTCCGTTCAACGATACTTCATAAATCTGATTAGCCCTTCTTGCGACGACATATAATCTTTCATTTCCGAATATCAGATGACCGTTACCCTCCCCGGGCAAAGTTGCCAGCTTGCTTACATCTCCTCCTTGAGATATCTTTATTATATCGCCATTACTAAAATTAGCAGTATATAGATTCCCATCATCATCAATTGTCAAGCCGTTGGGACAGTCCAATAATTTATTTGAAGCGAACACTGTTGAACTACCCGCCGGAGTAGTTTTTATTATATCTCCTGGTGCCTTACAATTTGTTGAGTAAACATTATCAAATTTGTCAACAGTAACGCCGACAGGATTAATAATGTTCGAGGCTGCAAATTCACTAACAGTACCGTCAGGCGTAATTTTACTTATCCGACTAATAGCTATGTTTGCCTGGAAAAGATTACCGTTAGAGTCAAATTCGTTACCGGAAGCTCCAGTTAATCCGCTTGCAAACTCGGTCACTTCTCCATCAAGAGTGACCTTATATACAATTGTACCATTGGCATTATTTAATGTGGTACCAAAATCTGCTACATATATTATTCCGTCAGTATCGACTGAAACACCGCCGCTTGCACTAAACGGCTCAGTTAGTGTGGTCACGGTTTGTGCGATTGATTCTTTTGGTAAGAATATGCATAAAATACTTATAATTTTGATAATTGTGGTTCTCATTAATAGACTGACCTCCTGCATAATATTGGACCCTATCTTAATAAGCGTTTTTGTCCTGTTGATTTATTCGGAAAGATATAGATAGATAAAAACGAAATCGACCATTCCGGTCGGATAACACATGTTATTAAGAGATACTAATTATACTTTTTTCTGATATTCTGTGGGTGTCATACCGGTAAATTTCTTGAACGCAATGTTAAAAGAAGTTTTACTGTTAAATCCGGATTCCAGGGCAATGCCTAAGAGATTCAAGTGTGAATAAGAGGGATCTAACAACATCTTCTTCACTTCTTCAACTCTATAATAATTCAGAAAGTCATAAAAATTTTGATTGAACTGTTCATTTAAGACTTGTGACAAATGGTGCTCACTCGCTGAGAGACGATCAGCCATAGCAGAAAGGCTCAATTCTGAATCTTTACAGAGGTATTCCTCTACCATCAAATACCTTAAATCTGCTGCTATCTTTTTCGAATCTGAATCCGACAATGAAGATTTGGCGTACTTCTTCCCATTTAAACCATTCTTTAAATAGGTGTCACCACCGCTTCTCATAACTCCGTACGCACTGAAATAGATCACCAAACTTGAGAATAGTAGAAGTATGTGATCGACTTCAAAAATATATTCGTATTTAAACAAAGCGATCTCTAATAGCTGTATCAGCCGCAGTAATATGTATAAACCCCAACTGTATAAAAATAGCTTAGTTTTGTCAAACTGAAAGCTAGAATCGCTTCCATTTTGAGACTTGGTAGTCATCGGAGGATGGATTAGTCTATGCGAAGCGATATAATAAGCTGACATCTGGATTATCAAGACTCCCATTTCAACGAAAAATGAGGTTGAAAACTCAGGATCTGGCGTATAAAACATTTTTTTAAACACCTCTCGCTTCTGATCGGCATTTTGAATGTAAAACGGTAATAAACTAATCGTGCTTAAAAAAAATGGAATTATATGTAACAAGCTGATTTTAAACGTTACTATTTTAACCTTCTTTAACTGGAGTAGAAAAAAATAAAACAACGGGCCGAATAAAAATTGGAATGATGATGCTAAGAATAGGAGATGTGGAGCCCTTAAATATAAGTCTGTCCAATAGCTTGGAAGCTGAAATAAGTAAATCGAAAAAAAGAGAATTAACAATCCGAGAGTTATATTCGAACTCTCTTTAGATTTTCGCCTAAAAAGAAGTGCTGCGGCAAGTATGACTCCTTGGAGCGCCGCGGAATAATATATAAAAGTTGTAATCTCCAACATGGCATTATGACTTGATCATTATTAATATAATAAATATTATCACCTTATGTACGGAAAATATTCTCTAAAGGTTTCACGAATGATTATTGTAAATAAACTTCTTCGCCATATAATCATTCCCTGGAGAAGAAGAATGACAGCAAAGGCTCTCGAGGTTATTGCGGCAAAAGAATAAATAACTCTCTGAGTTATTATCAAAATTTTACTTCTTACTAACTACTTACACATTGTCGGGGTGGCGAGATTTGAACTCGCGACCTCTTGCTCCCGAAGCAAGCGCGCTGCCGGACTGCGCCACACCCCGATTTCGGTGGAAGGAATTTAAATGGATCTGATCATCGTAGCAAGCTCAAAAACATTAAATTATATATCTGATAACTCCAAAACCGATGATCATCAAAACAACCAATAACAACGCAAGTTTATTGAAGTATTTATCTATCTGAATCTTTATTGCGGGACCAAACCGGTATATGAGTCCCGCCACCAGAAAAAACCTTGCTCCCCGCGACAGAAGTGAAGCAGTGAACAGATCAGCAATACTGACTTTAAATACACCTGCCGCTATAGTGAACACCTTAAAAGGAATTGGCGTGAATCCGGCGATGGCTATAGCGCTGAATGCATTCTCGTTATACTTTCGCGCAACGAATTCGAACTGATCTGAAACACCGTAAAAATCGATTATGGCTTTTCCGGCGATATCGTAAAAGTAAAAACCGATAGCGTATCCCAAAAATGCTCCTGTCACTGATGCCGCTGTGCAATAGAAAGCATATTTGAACGCCTTCTTGGGAAGACTGACAGCTAAGGCGATTAGAAGAAGATCAGGCGGCACGGGAAAAAACGATGCCTCCATAAAGGAGAGCGTTATCAGCGCGGGAACGCCGTAAGGCGAATCCGCCCAATGCAACACCCAATCGTATAGCCATCGAACCCAGCCGAAAAGCGATTCGATTTTAATATTTTTCATTGTTACCAAAATATGCTTCTTATGTATAGAGAGATAAACTTGCCTGTGTCTCTGAACTTGTTTATGTGACTGCCCTCATCGGAATAGATCGTCGGTATCTTCACCTGCCCGATCTTGTATCCGCCCATCCCGGCTCTTATCAGTATTTCCGATTCCGCCATAAAACCGTCTTCTTTTGTGATCACGTTATCCATAACATTTCGGCGGATAAAACGGTACCCGCTCTGGCTGTCGGATATTTTCTGTCCTGCCCGCATTGACAACATAAATGAAGTCAATTTATTCGAGAGTCTCCTATCCCACGGCATATCGCTGCCTGATCGCCATCGTGTTCCAATGATTATTCCCCACTCGGGATTGGCTTCCGCGGCTTCAATGAATTTCGGAATGCTCGCCGGATCGTGCTGAAGATCGGCATCTAAAGTTATCACACCATCGCAACCGTTTTTGAGCGCTACGCTGAATCCGCTTCGCAGACCGGCTCCCTTCCCTCTGTTATTCTGATGAACGATAATCGTCGCTCCTGATTGTTCGACTAAGCTCCGTGTTCTGTCCGACG
>CBDUTM010000071.1:0-7352 GCA_965369985.1 uncultured bacterium
ATGATTATTGTTTCATTATGAAACGAACTATTTCATAATGAAAATTAACCTTGATAAACCGCTGATATACTTACCTATGCTAAATCTTGCTCTTTTTTGTCTGTTTTAATTTGCTCTCAAACTGTAGATTTAGTGCGATTATTAACTGAATGAAAAGGTCAAATCCCCTAAATTGAATCCGCTATCAACTGTGCTATATCCTTAGTCTTCATCTCTTCCGATCTATTTGTTTCGTTGATACCGTCTCTGATCATCGTTTTGCAGAATGGGCATCCTGTCGCAACGGTCTCTGCCTGAACGGAAGCTGCTTCGTCCACGCGGTTCTGATTCACTTTCGGCATCGTCTCCTCAAGCCACATCCTCCCGCCTCCGGCTCCGCAGCAGAATCCGTTTTCCCGCGAGCGGGGCATTTCCGTAAGATTCACTCCGGGAATGGATTTAAGTATATCTCGTGGACTATCATATACTCCGTTATGTCTTCCCATGTAGCAAGAATCATGATATGTGAGATCTAACTCTTTCCCCTCTTTTGGTTTTATTTTTCCTTCTTTCAGCAGCTCGGCTATGAATTCTGTGTGATGGATAACCTCATAATTACCATCAAGTTGAGGGTATTCGTTTTTAAATGTGTTAAAACAGTGCGGGCACTGTGTGATAATTTTTTTAACGCCATATTTTTCGAAAGTTTCAATATTCTGCGTGGCAAGAATTTGAAAGAGATACTCGTTACCTAATCTACGAGCGGCATCACCTGTACAAGTTTCCTCTTTTCCGAGAATAGCGAATTTAATTCCTGCTTCTTTTAATATTTTCACCATTGACTGAGAAACAGGTTTGTTTGCATCATCCAATGCACCGGCGCATCCAACCCAATAAAGAACATCAAACTTTTCTTGCGATTCGCTCATTATGGGAACTTCCAGTCCATCTGCCCAATCTTCCCTCATCGATGCGCCAAGTCCCCAGGGATTTCCATGAGTCTCAAGATTTTTAAATGTGTTATTCAGCTCGGCGGGGACGCTGCTCTTTTCGAGAACTAAATGTCGCCTCATTCCCACAAACCTGTCAATGAAATCAATAAATAACGGGCACGATTCCTCGCACGCTTTACACATCGTACATGCCCAGATAGTATCCTCGGCGATAATACCTCCCACAAGACTTGGACCGCTCCACTCTTCCTCCACTGCACCGTTTATGTATGACGCCTTTTCATTAAGATGATCTCTCATCTGCTCATTCACAACCTTAGGAGATAGAGGTTTATCAGTAGCAAAAGCCGGGCAAGCATCCTGACATCTCCCGCATTCGGTGCAAGTATAAATATCGAGTAGATCTTTCCAGCTAAATTGCTCTATCTCTGAAACGCCATAGTTTTCAGCATTTTCGATATCGAGCATCGGGAGAGCGCCGTAATTAAGTGTCCGGAAATAGACGTTAAAAAGCGATGTGATAACGTGAAAATGTTTTGAAACAGGCAAATAGGCTACGAAAAAAGTTAATGAAACCAAATGAAGCCACCAGGATATCAGAAAAATGGTTTTAACGCTTTCAAATGCCATTCCGGCAAATAGGATAGAAAATTTGTCGCCCAAAGGAGAGGTTTGAACGATCGTACCTTCTGTCCCTCTTATTAATAGATCCGTAACCATTAGTAAACCTATCAAGAAGAGTATCAAAGCGGCATCTGCGGATAAAGTAATCCGTTTTGGTTTGATAATTACACGCCTAACGACCGCCCATAATACCATTAGCAATACACCAACTTCAAAAAAATCAATGAACGGCAGATACCAATGCCCAAGTAAGTCGTTTGGTCCGAATAACGGAAGACTCCAATTATCGATAAATCCTCTACCGATGAAGTGAATCGAATTGATTCCCACCGAGATAAATCCCCAGAAAATCACAGCGTGCATAATTCCCGCGCCGATATATTTTGGATTTAAAATTCTGCCCTGTCCGATGAAGAACTTCAACACACTGGATAATCTTTTTGAAACATCCCTGAATCTGTTTTGCCTTCCGGCTGACATGAGGATTTGAATCTTTCTTATCATAAATATCAGAAATGCGCTAAAAGAGGCAAAGAGAACAGCTACGAATATTAGTGTGGTTAGAACGCTATCGGTAGGATTCATACCATCCTCCTCTGGACTTCGCTATCATTTAATTAGATCAGTTTAATAATAAATAAACTGCCAATTATAAATTATCTTAACTGACCAAGTGTTACAATGCTGATTGAAAAAACTTATCCGTTTTTTCACGACTATTTTCAACACCAAGTTTCTTAAATAAAAATTCGTACATGTCCTGCAGATCTGATAGGATATTCTCCTTAACTCCGGGATCAATTCCCCAAAATTCTTTTTTAAAGGGTCCGAATCCTTTCTTCCGGGTTTTATAGTAAAATTGGTCATCTGTCCAATCTTCTTTTCGCTCATCAGCGTTCTCTTCAGCAAGGTGGGCATAGATCGCCTGACGTAAGTCGGATGGAAAATCAGGATGATCGTAAATCAGATTTTGAAAGCCGGTAGCCAGATGGATCTCGCCACATCCTATCTCAGGAAATTTATTGAATACATCATCGGGCAGTGTCGAAGCCCCATGTTGAACAGCCCCGCACATCCCGTATTTGTCCCGGGCTGTCACCGATAGAACTCCGAGTGTGTCAAGGTCAAGGCTAACTTCAGCGATGCTCCCATCAGGCAAAACTACTCCCCCGTGTGACGTTCCGGTCTGAACACTTATCTTGCTAATTCCTGTAAGACCCGCTGTCAGACTATCGTTATAGCCATTCATGAACGCTTCTAATTCCTCGGGAGTACTGTTCTTTTTGCCCACTTCCCCGATCTCTCCACCAACTGAGACCACAACATTATAGGGTTCATGCTCTCTTATAAATTCTGTAAGTACGACACAATTTTCATAATTTTCTCGTTGCTGTTCCTCAATACCATCACGGCTTAGATCAACGAGGGTAGATGTATCGACGTCGATATTATAGAAGTTTGCGTCGATCGCTTCTAAAATGATTTTTTTCACTTCGGTGATCTCGGCTTCGGGGTCTTCCTTATACGCACTCGCTTTGACCTGGAAATGGTCACCTTGAATCAATACCGGTCCTTTATATCCGGTGGCGACAGCAGCCGCGCAAATAGAAGCTGAAAATTCTGATGGTCGTTGATCGGTATATCCTATTTCGGAGCGGGCGATCTCGAAAATAAACGGTCCGACATTCAAATTCATCGCAGCTTTGAATATTGATGATGCCACATCAAAGCTCATACCCCGGACGTTTATTGCGGGTACGGTAAATCCGCTGACTTCTCCTTTCCCCATTGCCTCATAAAGATTCTGAATTGAAGCCGGATAAGCGCCTAGATCTTTGGCAATTGACCGGATCAATATTTGACATACATCTTTAACAGAAGTTTCCTCATGAAAGACCGCAGTTTCGATGAGATCATCTAATACCCCGGCATTTAATTGATTCTCATCTAATACTTTCGGTGTAAGATCATCACCTAAATCCACAATATCTTTTATGGATTCTTTTATTTCCATTACGTTTTTATAAATCATTCAGCTGGTCCCATAATTATAGGCTCTTCAAAAAATCTTCATCAAACCCGAACATATTACCTGAAGATGTTACTATAACAGGTCTCTTTATCAAATTCGGGTCTTTCAGCATCATCTTGATCGCCTCATTTTTGTCCGGCAATTCAGAACTCATATTGTTTTCTCTGTAAATCTTACTTCTGGAATTAAGAAATGGTTTTATGTTATCAGAAGCAATATTAGAATCGAGAAAATCTTTAGAAGGAGGAGAAGAAATTATATCTATCTGTTCTATATCAATTTTATGCGAATTAAACCAATCAACTACTTTTTGAGTTGTTTTGCATGTTGATTTACCGAAAACTCGTATAGGATCCAATCAAAAGTCGCCTAAGTTATTTAGCAATATCAAGGGATACATTTCTCTGCTGAAATACCCCCTGAAAAATATGTATGGGTAATGAATACCCTGTTGGCACCGGTGCTTATATTAGGCGAAATAGTCTGCGTTAGTCTGAATAAAGTTTTCCCATTCAGCCGGCAGATCTGCTTCATCAAATATTGCATCGACGGGACAGGGATCTACACAAGCTCCGCAATCGATACATTCATCAGGATCGATGTATAGCTGAGTTGCACTCTCAAATTCCGGTTCATCCTTCGTCGGATGAATACAATCGACAGGGCAAGCATCAACGCACGCTGCGTCCTTTTCATCAATACACGGTTCAGCGATAATATATGTCATGATATTTCTCCATTTCCTTTCAAGAAATCTATTTTTTCCAGCTAAACATTTTCAAAATCGGCTGAATTTATAACTCATATAAACACAATGCAAGAATTTTCACAACCTATTCCGAAATTTATTTTATCATGAGCCAAGGAGGAAGAGATCAGCTGTTTATTTGACCTAAAGCCTGCTTCAAAGTATCCCATCCGAGTAGTGCACATTTTATACGCGCAGGGAACAGTTTGACTCCCTGTAACACTTCCAATTCGCCCATGTCCAATTCAGAAATATCTTCTCCCTTCATCATTGAACGAAAATTTTCAGCTAAATCTATTATATCATCCGGTTTTAAACCCTTAATTTGCTGGGTCATCATAGATATTGAGGCTTGACTGATAGAACAACCCTCGCCTTGAAATTTTACATCGGTAATTTTTTCGCCGTCAAATTGAAGATGCAGAGTAACGGTATCTCCGCATAATGGATTGTGACCGTCAAATTCGATGTCAGGCGAATCAAGTAACCCCCGGTTTTTCGGATTTTTATAATGATCGAGAATAACTTCTCTGTATAAATTATCTAAGCTCAACTAAATATACTCTTAACTTTTTGTATCGCCGATACCAGTACATCAACTTCCGAATCTGTGTTATAAAAATAGAAGCTCGCCCGACTTGTCGAGCTTACCTTTAACCATTTCATTAGGGGTTGTGCGCAGTGATGCCCCGCCCTGACAGCAACTCCCTCACCATCTAATATTTGTGCTACATCATGCGGGTGAGCACCCTCGACATTAAATGAGACGATACCCGAACGTCCTTCAGACGGACCGTAGACCTCGATTCCACCTATTTTCTCGAGTTCCACAAGCGCATATGCCGCCAATTTCACTTCATGCTCATGAATTGCGTCCATTCCTATCTCTGTGAGATAATCAACAGCCGCGCCGAATCCGATCGCTTCGATGTAGTTGGGAGTTCCAGCCTCAAATTTTGAAGGCGGCTCCTTGTAGGTAGATTCGGTCAGCCCAACTTCCAGTATCATTTCTCCGCCACCAAGAAACGGATTCATTTCAGTCAGCAGCTCCATTTTTCCATATAAAATTCCAACTCCGGTCGGACCCAACATTTTATGAGCCGAACAAACAAAAAAATCACAATCCAATTCTGTAAGATCAACCTTGAGATGTGGTGCCGCTTGTGCTCCATCAAACAGAACAGGAATACCAGCTGAATGAACAATTTCAACGATTTCCTTCACAGGATTTACATTACCGAGGACGTTTGAAGCGTAAGAGACCGCCACAAACTTTACTTTATCCGATTTTACCAATTCTCGAAGACTGTCGAGATCGAGGGAACTGTCTTCATTTAAAGCGATGAACTTCAGCTCGACGCCGATGTCCTTAGAAAGTAATTGCCATGGCACCAGGTTACTATGATGCTCCATTTCCGACAACACGACCACATCGCCTTCAGTCAAAAATTTTCTACCCCACGAATGAGCTACGAGATTTATCGATTCCGTTGTTCCACGCGTAAATAATATTTCTTCAGGCTGAGGAGCATTGAAAAATTTTGCTATTTTCACCCGGGCATTTTCATACGCTTCTGTGGATTTTTCGCTCAGCTGATGTATACCACGATGCACGTTACCGTTATACTTAAGTAAATACTCATTCATCAGGTTAACGACAGAAGAAGGCTTTTGTGTTGTTGCTGCGTTGTCTAAATAGACCAATGGTTTATCGTGAACTTTCTGAGAGAGTATGGGAAAATCATTTCGGATGGCTTCTACGTCAAAATTACTCACGGCTCAGCCCTCGTCAGTTTGAATGTAGATCACATCACTTTCTATCTCTAATGGGATTGTTTTCACGGGAACGACTGCGGGCATACTCAGCGCCGCTCCGGTAGTGACATCAAAAGTTGCTCCGTGGCGCGGGCAAGTGATTATATGCCCCTGAAGTATTCCCTGATCAAGCGGAGCTCCGTCATGAGTGCAAACATCTTCAATTGCATAAAAAGTACCATGCACGTTGCAAACCGCTATATTTTTTCCGTCCAAAGCGTAAGACAGTGTGGATCCTTTTGGAATATCACTTATCTCTGCAATTTTCTCCCGACTCATTCAAACTCCCAGTTTATTTTCAATAGCTGTGATAAGATGTTCTCTGAGAATTTCAGAATCAATAGATTTCAGTACGGGCGCGAAAAAACCGTTAATGATTAATTTTTCGGCAGATAACTTTGTCAGTCCCCGGCTCATCAGATAGAAAATTTCATCTTTATCTAGATTTCCCACTGTTGCTCCATGACTTGCTTTAACGTCGTTTGCATTTATCTCTAACGTGGGAACGGAGTCTGCTCTTGCTTCATCGCTCAGCAGAATGTTGTTGTTGGTAAGATACGAATCCGTTAGTTGCGCTTCTTCAGATATCTTTATCAATCCTCTGAACACGGAGCGTGATTTTCCTGTTAACACACCCTTATAAAGGAGGTCTGCTGTCGTATTCGGAGCCTCATGACTCAGAAGTCCCCAGAAATCATGATGCTGCTCATTACTTGCAAGGAAGAATCCTCTCGTATTTGTAGATGAACCCTGCCCTATTAATCTTGTCTCATACGAGCTTCTCGTGACTTTCCCGCCAAGCGTCCCGACTATCCAATTCACTGAGGCGTCTCTCTCGACCACCGCTTTCCGTGTGGAGATATCCACAACATTGTCTCCCCAATACTGAAGAGTGAAATAATCGAGTGAAGCGCCCTCTTTAACAACAATTTCAGCAACGGAAGAATTCAATGAACCTGTGGAATAATCATCTGATCTGAACTGCTCTATATACGTCACATGAGCGCCTGCCTCAAGCACTATCAGAGAATGATGAAACAATGCTTTGCCGCCGTCTGTCATCAGTATATACGACTTAAACGGCATTTTGACCTCTATTCCTTTCGGAACATAGAGGAAGATACCGCCGTTCCAGAGTGCCGCATTCAGCGAACTGAATTTTGCCTCGCCGATAGGAATGACCTTCTCCATGAAGTGTTTC
>CBDUTM010000072.1:0-7332 GCA_965369985.1 uncultured bacterium
TCGAACAACGATAACCACCAAGTTAGAGCTATGAGAGGCAGCATTCTTGATTCCTTTCATATCATTCAAAAACCGCTCTATTATTTAGCCGATTTAAATGTAGTACGGAGGGACAATAAGAGAATAAGACAGAAAAATATTGATCTCTCAATTAAAATCAGCAACTTAACCGAAGCGAAATTAGAAAACAAGCGACTGAGAGAATTGCTTGATTTCAAAAGTATTGTGGGAAAGTATAAGCCGGTTACTTCAGAAGTTATAGGATTTAATACGGCATCTTATGGTAATACAATTTTACTTGATGCAGGCGATGAAAAGGATATCAGGATAAATACTCCTGTACTCAATTCAGAAGGAATTATAGGAAAAGTAATAGACGTTGGGGCAAAAACATCCATAGCACAATTGCTCAATGATCGTAATTTTAGAATATCAGTTACCATCAATCCTGTGGGCGCCAATGGTATATTACATGGAGAAAGGGGACTTAGCGACCTTAAGGAAGTGCCAAAAGGTTTGTTGGTAGCTGTTGGAGACACAGTGGTTACATCAGGATTCAGCGACATTTATCCAGCCGGATTGATGGTGGGAATTGTGACATATGTTAACGAAAAACCTGAGCACTTTTTTAAGGAAATAAAAGTAGAACCAAGCGCATCAATGTCGAAATTAAAGGTAGTTTTTTTGTTAGTAGATGCGATTGAACCTCAAACAGATGAGATTTCAGATACTAAATGAAGTGGATCAAGTATGGAGGTTTATTTTTATTGGTATTATTGATTGAATCAAATTTTTCAAATTTTTATGCATTAGGTAATTACACACCTGATTTATTTGTCATTCTGGTTATTTATATTTCACTGAGAGAAGGTAAAATATCGGGTACAATATCCGGTTTTTCGATCGGATTAATTCAGGATTTAGTATTTTCAGTTGGATTTTTAGGTCTCTCATCATTCAGCAAAAGTTTATCAGGCTTTCTTGTGGGATTCTTCACGAATTCAAGGCGAGCCAGGCAATATCCCGGAATTTTGATACCTGCAATTATCGGTATTTCAGTGAGCCATATTTTTACATCGGTATTTCACTCAGCCGGTAGTGAAGAAGGGATAATTTCTTCGGTATTTCAAGTAAGTTTACCCTCAGCGATCTATACTTTAATCGTCGCAAATTTTGTGTTAATGATATTAAAATCAGAAATGGATGATGAATAAATGTATAAAGCTGATGGTTCAATATCTGATCGGAGAAAAAAATTCGCGTATTTAGGGACTATTCTAATATTTGGTATTTTGTTTTGGCGATTTTATGATCTTCAGGTAAAGCATTACTATTCCTTTCTTGAGAGGTCGGAACGAAATCGTGTTAGGGAAGTGGTAATAGAACCGCCAAGGGGATTAATTTATGATAGAAATGGAATATTACTTGTAGAAAACAGACCTTCTTATGCGGTCTCTGTAATTCCATGGGAAGCAGAAAGGTCTCCCAATGTATACGAAATGTTATCAGGATATTTAGGTTATGATAAAGAATATTTACTTTCGCGTGTAAAACGAAATATGATAGGTAGGTTTCGTCCTGCAAAAGTTAAACGTTCGGTAGATTTGTTGACTCTTTCAAAGCTTGAAGAACACTCAAACGAAATGCCCGGTGTAGTTTATGGTCTTTTTCCGGAACGATTTTATCCTACCGGCGCCAGTATGAGCCATATGTTGGGATATATCCGTGAGATAAGTGACGCAGATTTATCTAAAAAGCGTATTGACGGCTATGCAAAGGGCGATCTTATAGGTTCAATCGGTTTAGAGCGAAAATATGAACAAAAACTCAGAGGAGAAAAAGGATTTGAATATTTCCAGGTGGATGCTCTGGGAAGAATCATCAGCAAGATAGAAACCGAAGAATCACGGTCTCCGAAACCGGGCAATGATCTTCATCTCTCCATTGATCTCTCCGTTCAGTTAGAGGCAGAAAAATTTATGGAAGGAAAGAGAGGGTCGATTATACTTCTTGATCCGTCCAACGGAGAAATAATTGCTTTTGTAAGCGCTCCAAGATATTCTCTAGATATATTTGCCGGACCGATCTCTCCGGAGGACTGGAACTCTCTTCAAGGAGATGATGCCCATCCCCTTTTTAATAGAGCTACGATGAGTATATATCCACCGGGATCTACTTATAAGCTGGTAGCAGCCATTATGGGTCTTGAAAAGGGCATCATAGACCTGGAGAGAAAGTTTAATTGTCCCGGTTATTTTCGGCTTGGAAGACGAGTATTTAAGTGCAACAGGCTTTCTGGGCATGGAGAAGTAAATATAGTTGATGCAATAGCTCAATCATGTAATGTTTTTTTCTATAAAATGATGCTCGAGCTTGGATTGGAAGATTGGAGTAAAGGTGGTGATAATTTGATGTTCGGGAAAAAAACCGGGATTGATATATCGGAAGAAAGCGTAGGTAATCTCCCAAATAAACTGCTTTTGGACAATAAATATGGTGAAGGCAAATGGCAGGAGGGTCATCTGTTAAATTTAGTGCTGGGGCAAGGCGACTTGCTTGTTACGCCACTTCAAATGGCTAATCTGATGATGATAATCCGAAATGAGGGATCATATTATAGTCCTCATTTTGCAAGAGGGTACTATTATGAGGATTCAGATTTTTACGAAGATTTAGTATTTAAAGCAAAACAAATTCCCGAAACTGTTTCTGATGAGACCTGGTCAATTCTCAAAGAAGGAATGTTAGGAGTAATTGAACAGGAGAGAGGTACCGGTAGAATATCAAGAATTGAAGGGTTATCAATAAGAGGTAAAACAGGTACCGCAGAAAATCCTCATGGAGACGATCATTCTTGGTTTACAGGATATGTTGAGGATGAGATAAATCCTTTGGCTTTTGTGGTAATAGTAGAAAACGCCGGTGGCGGAAGCACTGTGGCAGCTCCAATCGCTAAAGCATTAATAAAAAAATATTATGATTCTGTAATATCAGAATTCGCAGTGAATTTTTAACGGGATAAAGAATGTCAGTAAGTCAATATATTATTGCGAAGATATCATCATTCGATTGGATAGTTATTTCAATTGTACTATTACTCATAATCATCGGAATTATAGCTATACAAAGCGCTACATTGGAAAACTCGACATTGTCAATTCAGAAAAACTTTCAGAAACAGATAATTTGGAGTATTCTCGGATTTCTGATATTTTTTTCTATGAGTTTTATCAGCTTCAGATGGTTGTATGCTATTTCATATTTAATTCTTTTTGGAGGAGTTTTATTACTGATATCGACATATATCCCGACATTAGGAAGCGGGGCGTCACGCAGATGGATATCTTTAGGAGGAATGACCTTTCAACCGTCAGAATTTATGAAAGTTTTTCTAATAGTTGGACTGGCTAGGCTACTAACTGATAATATCAAATATCTAAACTCTGCCAGAGGACTAATTCCTCCATTTATAGTAACATTTGTAATCTCGATAATCATATTGAGGCAGCCTGATTTAGGTACAGCGTTAGTTTTTCCGGCAATATTGTTCCCGATGTTATACTGGGCAGGGATTCCGGTTCTTACACTTTTCATTATAATTGCTCCATTAATCAGCCTCTTGAGCGCGTTTAATCTGCTTTCATTTGTGCTCTGGATCGGATTAATACTTTTTTCCCTCTGGATTGCAAGAAAGTCGCTTCGATTTATAGTAATAATGTTTCTTTTAAATGTATCAGTAGGGCTTGCTTCGCCAATAATGTGGTCGAGTTTAAAACCTTATCAACAGCAGAGAATTCTGTCGTATGTTGACCGTCAGCTTGATCCGCGGGGATCCGGCTATCAGGTATTACAATCAAAGGTAGCTATTGGCTCCGGCGGATTATATGGGAAAGGGCTTGGAGACGGCACGCAAACACAACTTAAATTTTTGCCCGAACAACATACTGATTTTATCATATCCCTTATCGGAGAAGAGCTTGGCTTTTTGGGAGTATCAACTATACTGCTTTTGTTTATGATACTTATACTAAGAATTATTCATATAGCATCAAGCCAAATAAACCTCTTTGAAAGTTTTATACTTGTGGGTACGGCATCATTGGTGATTTTTCAGGTATTTGTAAATGTTGGTATGACTACAGGTTTAATTCCTGTAACAGGGCTACCACTGCCATTCATCAGCTATGGAGGTTCATCTTTAATTTCAATAATGATGCTCATGGGTCTCGTTCAGTGCGTAAGTACCGAAAATTAAGGTCATCTGCTATTCTCATTCAGTATTTTCACTAAAATAATTCTTTTTTTTAGATTCTTATTTATTGCATAAGTTGAACTAAATAATTAAATTATGAGGTTCATGATAGCGTTCAAAATATGAAAGTAAAAGGTTATTGGGCTATAATTCTCACTACCTTGGCGGCTACTCCTGTATCCGGCGGTGAGTTGCGCGCAGAACCTGCACATAGCTCCTTCCAGAGCAGTGATCAGGACAAAGTGGAGATAGCATCTCTTAAAAAAGACATATCGGTTATTGATTCCACACTTTCCGCAGAAATGACGAATATCAAGAGATTATTAGCAAAATACAATGTTGCAAATCAAAAAATGGATGATATTGATCTGAGATTGCTGAAAGTAGAGTCTATGTTGCTGACAGGAACAGGTTCAATCCGGCTAAGTCGTATTATTCCATTAAGTCCTGAAGTATATTTAGCCGAATATAAAGCAGCTTTGGATTTTTTTGATAGTTATGATTATGACCGAGCCCTGCCAATATTTGAGAAGTTGATTCTTTCAAACCCCGATAATGAGCTTGCCGATAATTCACAGTATTGGTTAGGCGAATGTTATTACGGCACCAAAGATTATAAAAGATCGCTCCTTGAATTTGAAAAAGTTTTTACGTTTCCAAATAATAACAAGATGGATGCTGCTCAACTGAAATTGGGCATATGCTATCTGCGCTTGGGAAATAAAAAAAGCGCAATGGAAGAGTTCTCAAGATTGGCTCTTCTCTATCCCGATAGTGAGTATGTACCCATCGCCACTAACTTAATGGATAAAATTCAATAATATTATGAGTGAAAAATTTTGAAAGTATTTTTAATTTCTCCTGAAATAGCTCCTTTTTCGGAGACAGATATAACCGCACTTTTTTCGAGATATATTCCGAAAAATCTTCAGGAGAAAAAACACGATATTAGGCTGATAACTCCTAAATATCCTTTTATAAGTGACAGGAAATTCACATTGAGGGAAGTGATCAGGCTAAAAGAAATTTCCGTTGAATGGAATTCTTCTGACAAGATGGCAAGTATAAAATCGGGTTTTGTTCCGGACTCAAAAGTTCAGGTATATTTTCTCGAGCGAAACGATTTTTTCTCATCGCTTGATAAAAAAATATATAAATCAAAAGGGAGCCGAAAGGCTTTAGCCGACACCGATATGCGGTTTTCATATTTTGCCAAAGCGTCCTTGGAAAGCTTGAAGCATCTGCATTGGGAGCCTGAAATAATTCACTGCTGCGGATGGGCAACGGCAATGGTTCCAATCTTATTAAAGACGATCTATAAAGATGACCCGCTTTATAAGGATATTAAAGTAGTTTTTAGTCCTTTTGCGTCTAAAGATCTGACAACATTTTCTGTCAATAGTTTAGAAAATGCGAGCGTGACTCTTAATGAGGATGATCTCAAAATTCTTGCAGTAAATAAAAAGGGGAATTTCAGTCCAACACTTGCCGGTATATCATATTCGGATGCAACTATCGCCATCTCTTCATCCGTTTCGAATATTGACAAAGGATTGAAATCTAATTCCGATTTTGCTGAGGCGATTAAGAAGAGAAAAAGTAAATATAAATCTTTTTCAAGCCGGTTTGATGACAAAGACGATTATGATAAATTATCAGCATCGATCCTTGCTGCTTATCAAAAGATTATCGAATAACATTTCTCGTCAATTCACGGTAACTAATTGAAATCTCCCGCTTATTCTTCAAGTCCTTGTATATCCAAATGCTCTTTGCCGATTGGATTAGTAATTCTGTTAACATTGGCAGGGGGATGTGACAGCACCGAATATGTAAATGTGATAGACAGTGTACTTGCGCCGGTCGATCAGGTTAACTTTCAAAACATTCCATTTATCTCAATATCAGACAGTACATGGAGTGTATCGCCTGAAAGAGGCAGGACAGCGCAAAATTTTGTGGGTAATTTCGATATTTATGAATCGGCGATGTTAATAAAGTTTCACAGAAATTCAATTCTTCCGGACACTGCTACTATAACTGAAATATTTTTGGAAATGGAAGTGGCGAACACTATAGGAGATTCATCGATAGCTACTATTGGTATCTCATTGCGTAAGAATACCCTGGCATGGACTGAAGATAATATATCAGAACTTAACTTTGATGATATAAACAGTTCAGGAGAGCTTTATGGTTCTACATTAGCGGCCTGGAGAACTGCAGACAGCTCAACGCAACTCCTATCCTTCAAAGTTTCTAAACCGGTATATCAAGGGTGGCTCGACAAGTCCGATACTAACGGCGTGCTATTAGTTGGAGATGACCCAGGTGGGTTTATCATTTCCTCTCATTCACGAACCAGTGGAAGATTATTTTCATCCCTGCCCGTGTTGAGAATCAACTTCATTGAGGAGGGTGATTCAGTTTTAACCACTAATCGGTTTAGCGCCAGCGCTGACGGCTACATTATGAAAATATTAGAAGATTTAACTGTAACCGATACAGATAGAGTATATATAGGAGGAGGGGCAGCGTTTAGAGGAATTATCAGGTTTGATCCAATTCTGCTTGACCAGATTCAGTCCAATTTTCTTATCTCAAAGGCGGAAATCAAACTTACAATAGATTATGATAGATCTATTTTACCTACATTAAATAGTGCCGTGTCAGGAATCCTATTTAATCTGCGATACAGCATTATTGATTCAATTGGTCCCACGGGTTTACCCGCGAAGATCAGTAGCGGCGATTCACTTGGTATAGAGGCACCCCTGACCGGCGCTACCCTTAATCTGAACTTAACGCCCTTTATACAACAGTGGGCAACAGACGGTATTAAAAATTTATGAATCCAAATTTGGAGCAGCGGAGAACACAGCCAAATCTTTCGAATTTCTTTAATAAGTGGTGATAGTATGGACAGCGACGCTCTGAAACCTGAGATTGATATATTCTATGTAGAACCACCGGATTTTTCAAATTGAAAAGCAGATCACTAATAATAATATTATTGCTTGTTGAATTTTCTGGAAAGACTCTTTTTGGTGGAAGTTTAACCGGTAAATTCGGGATCGGGG
>CBDUTM010000073.1:0-7294 GCA_965369985.1 uncultured bacterium
TTACTACATTATTAACTGCCAACCCAACGGTTATTGGTCTTCCGAGAACATTCATGGAGAACAATCCTCCGAGATCAATTCCTATGTTCGTTTCTACATCCGAGGCTGCATCATCAAGAAAATTGTCAACCTCATTTGTGTTTCTAAGAGAAATTGCTTCTCTTGATATCGTTCCCGTATCCGACATGCGAAAATTTTTGAGGAGAACTCCAATTCTGCCCCGACCGGTAACATTAAGAGTATATCCTGCAAAAAGAAAATCAGATTCCACATGTCTGCCATAAAATTTCGGTTGTGGATCGAAAAGCCCAAAATCATCATCGAATTTAAGCTCATCCCTGTTTGAATGAATGTATCCGACTGTTGTGCCTCTTCCCTGCACTATAATGCCGTAGTATCTTGACGTGAGTCCTGTTAAATCATTCGGCATAGCGGACGAAAATCCGTTCGAAATATCAACCAGCTGCTGCGGAATTGATGTTACGTCTCTCCATTTATTATTTCCATTCCATTGAAACAGCGGCTTGATTCTCATTGTTCTTCCTGACCTGTTAAGAGCCGGATTTCTTAAGACAGACAAAGGTCCGTACGCATCCACTACTCCTGTTAATCCCAGTCCGATAGAACGTGAATCTACCTGGTTAATACCGAAATGCTGTAACTCCTGACCGTGTAACAATGAAACCTGCGTCAAAGACAGTGCTGACACAGTTACGATTTGAATAAAAATATTTTTAGTATTAATTATCTTTAGCTCCTTGATCGATCCAATCTTTTATGATGTTTATTTCCGACCTTGTTAAAGTTGATAAACCCGTAGGTGGCATAATGCTCACAAAACCTCCGAATTGATCACGTCCCTCAATACTCCAAATCAGCGGGCTTTGTTCAGCTGCTCCCGGTCGAATAACCGAACCGGTGTTTCCGCCTATTATCATCGTAGCATATGATGTTAAATCAAGTCCACCCGCGCTTGAAGCGTCATGACATGCTGCCGTACTGCATGAGAATATGAAAATAGACTCTTGGATCTGATCTGTATAACTTATCTCTCCCAGGGGCTCGCTATCTGAGCAGCTGAAGAGCGAAAAGAAAATCAGGGGGAATATATATGATTTGTCGACGGAGAGCTCCACACGTTAAATTTCCCGCCTTAAAGCAGCCTTTTTCAGCTGTGATATGTGCCATGTAATATCTATATCTTTTGGGCACGCTTCCACACAATTGAATATTGTGTGGCATCGCCAGAGTCCATCTGTCGTGTCAATAATATCAAGCCTCTCTGCCGCTGCATTATCTCTGGTATCAAATATAAATCTGTATGCTTTCAGGAAAGCAGCAGGACCAATGTAATCCTCATTCACCCATAAGGATGGACATGACGAGGAACAACATCCGCATTGAATGCATTTTGCGGATTCAAAAAGAAGTTCGGCATCCTCGTTGGTCTGAAACCGTTCTCTTTCGGGAGGAGCGTCCTTAGGAATCAGGTACGGTTTTACTATCTCGTATTTATCAAAAAACGAAGACATATCCACCAGGAGGTCTTTTTCCAATGGGAGAGCAGGCACCGGCTCAATTTGAATCAGCTGTTTCTTGAGTTTTAAATCCTGTACCAATACGGAACAGGCAAGCCTGTTCCTGCCGTTGATCTTTACTGCATCCGAACCGCATATACCATGCGCACACGACCTACGATAAGTTAATCCTCCGTCTATTTCCCATTTGATCCTGTTGAGAAGATCCAGGATCCTATCGGTAGCATTCACATTATCGAGATCGTAATCTTCAAAGTGAGGAGCAGAATCTGTTTCCGGGTCGTAGCGTTGTATTCTGACAGTTAAATCCACTAATAAACCCTTTCTTTCGGTTCAAACTGTTTTATAATAACCGGCTTATATCTAATATCCGGATCCGGTTTAGCCGTATTAAATATGAGCGAATGTTTTAGCCATTCTGTGTCATCTCTCTTAGGATAATCTTCTCTCGAATGGGCGCCGCGACTTTCTGTTCGGTCTAAGGCACAAGTTATTATTGTTTCTGCAGTGCTAATTAAACCACCCAGCTCTATCACTTCCAACAGGTCGGTATTAAATCCTTTGCTTCTGTCATCAATACCAACTTTTAAATATTTTTCTTTCAGCTTTTTGATCTCAGAGAGTCCTTCTTTCAATCCGGTTTCTTCGCGAAATACTGAGCATTTGACCATCATAGTTTTTTGCATCTCTCTTCGCACATCAATCATTTTTACGCCTGAATCATTACTCTTGATGCGTTCGATGGTTTTCTCTGTCCATTCATCGGCGTTGTCCGGTAGCGGAGTTAGTTCAGCATTTTCAATATATTTCGATATCTGTTTACCCCCTCTTCTTCCGAATACTAATATATCAAGAAGCGAATTTGTTCCGAGTCGGTTCGCACCGTGTACGGAAACACAGGCACATTCCCCCGCCGCATAAAATCCGGGCATAACATTATTATTTTCATCAATTATCACTTCTGCATCTATTGTTGTAGGAATTCCGCCCATCGCATAATGAGTCGTCGGTTGGACAGGGATCCATTTTTCATTCGCATCGACACCGAGATACGTTTTGGCAAATCCGGTTATTTCCGGAAGTTTTTCATCGATAAGTTCTTTTCCAAGATGGGTCAGGTCCAGCCCGACATAATAGGTTCCATCATCCCCTTTAATTCCTCTTCCTTCCTTGATTTCCGTAAAGATCGCGCGGGAGACCATATCTCTGGGAGCCAGGTCTTTAATGCTCGGCGCATATCGTTCCATAAAACGCTCACCATCTTTATTTCGAAGGATACCTCCTTCACCTCTCGCTGCTTCAGAAACTAATATTCCTAATTTAAATAATCCGGTTGGATGAAATTGAACGAACTCCATATCTTCAAGCGGGACTCCGTTTCTGTATGCGATTTCAAACCCGTCTCCGGTTCCTGCCATTGCATTAGAGGTTATCTGGAAAACCCGTCCGTAACCGCCGGTGGCGAACATAACCGCTTTTGCGTGAAATGTATGAATTTCACCTGTTTTGATTTCTATCGCAACAAGCCCGCAGCAGACTCCGTCATTAACGATTAAATCAGTTACATGAAACTCATTATAGAAAGCGACATCGTTTTTCACGCACTGTTCATAAAGCGTCTGAAGCATCACATGACCGGTTCTATCTGCTGAATAGCAAGCTCGCTTTACAGATGACTCACCAAAATTTGCAGTATGACCACCGAATTTTCTTTGCGCTATCTTGCCCTCCGGCGTTCGATTGAACGGCATACCCATATGTTCAAGCTCGATGATCGCTCTGATGGCATCTTTGCACATTGTCTCGATGGCGTCCTGGTCACCGAGATAATCTCCCCCCTTAACAGTATCAAAAGCATGCCACTCCCAGGAATCCTCTTCCTCATTTCCAAGAGCCGCACTAACACCACCCTGTGCTGTTCCTGTATGAGACCTTGTCGGATATACTTTTGTCAAAACCGCACAATTTTTATCCTCAGGGATCTCTAACGCAGCTTGAAGACCCGCTCCGCCGGCACCAACGATCACAACATCATATTCATGTATCAAAATTTATCCCTCAGAAAGAAAGTAGTGTTGTAATACCAATCAGACCAAATACGACACCTGAGATAACAAGTATCGCATAAAGCGTCCATGATAAACCTTTTTTAAGTTCGAAATCTCTGATAATAGACCACGTACCGTTTATTCCATGGTAGATTCCAAGCACTACAAATGTCATTTGAAGACCTTTATAAAATGGGTTTTGCATCCTCTCCAATACCGCGCTATATGTGTGGCCCGAATCGATATTGTAATGCATAAGTAAATAATGGCCTATCATTACAAATAGGAGCACGACTCCTGTAACTCTTTGAAGAAACCAGGACATCGCTCCACCGGATTTCGACGGTACCGATTTATATGCCATAAAATCTATTCCTCATATCAGAAGCTAATGAAAAACACCAAAAAATATTACATACCCCATTGCTACAAATAATGTAACGCTGAGCCCAACAAGCCAGAAAAGCAGGGGCTTATGATATTTCGAACCTTCCGCCAGATCTATAAGAACTATCCTGAAGCCATTGAAAGAATGGAAAAGAACTAATCCGAATAACAGCCACTCAAGAACCATAAAAACCGGTTGTTTAAACAATTCCATTTCAGCATTAAATGCTTCCGGCCCTTTTTGAAGTCCGGTAAGAGCGAGAATGTGAAGATAAAGGTAAAACATCAAACCAAGACCCGTTATTCGATGTAATCCCCACGACCACGCGCCTGGCGCTTTTTCATATTTCAAAATAATTTTTAACCAGGACAATATTTATCTCCTAAAAATGACGTTTAGTCATTTTATTTCTGTACTGAAGCTATTTAAAAGCCGTTTGAATGGCAACCTTTTTATCAGATATTTGTGACATTATAATACGAAACCAGTACCTATTGAGGGAAGAATGATAATGATAGAATTCTTTAAAAATTACTTGATAAACCGAACCGTTGTATTAAACCGGCACCGCCGTAAGATGATAAAGCGTAATCAATACGCCATTTATCCACCATAATTCCCAAGCCGATATTCCCACCGGAATAAAAATCTTCACTCAGCGAGGAGGTATCAAGGTCAAGACGATTTGAACTTAATCCTATTATTAAATTGACGTTCGGCGATAGGATTATTTCTCCGCTGGCAAGACCCTTCCAATTGCCGTAAGTCAACCATATTCCCTCTGCATTCACGCGCAATGGAAGATGTGCCAACAGTTTACTGATACCAATACGAAAGTTAGTCGGAAGAGGGTCGCTGTTATCAATAAACGCTGTGGATTTACCAAGATTAAAAATTCCCCCTCCGATCGATAAGTCTTTTTCAGCCTGATAATAAATAAATCCGGCATCTAACGCGATGGCGTTTGATGAATATCTGTCAATGCTGGAATTAGCCCATTTTATATTTGTGCCTATCGAAACCGCTCCGGATATTTCTCGCGAATATCCCAACGATACTATAAGATCGGAGGCTGAAAAATCAGTTCCGAGATCGGTCCCCCTGTCATCAATTCTGTCAAAACTTCCATATTCAATTGAAGCCAATCCAAATCCGACATTGCCTGAATCAAGTTCCTTTGCCAGCATAAAATTACCGCCTCCTATGTCCAGAAGGTGATTTACGTAATTTGCGCTCCAGGCAGTTCCTTTTAGTCCGCTGAGAGAAGCAGGATTATGAAAAAGCCCGTGAATTTCTGCCCTTTTGGCAACCATAGCGCCTGCAAGAGAGGCTCCTCTTGCGCTCATTTCGCTGTTTAAAAAGGCTAAACCGGGCCGATCACCTGCGATCAAATTTGTGAATGTAAATAATATTATTATAGGTAAAATAAAATTTTTAACCGGTCGCACCATTCTCATCTTCTCTCTCAATTTCCCATTTTCTCAGTATTCCCCAATTCTTATATTTAACCGTGAGGTAGGCTAAAATCAATAGAACCGGTATTAAAAACCATATATAATCATTTACAGCGGCAAGGTAATAATATCTATAATTATCCTTCAAGTTTCTTCTTAAGTCGATCTCAAAATCAAGTAGATCGATACCGGTTACTTCTATAAACGCCGCTCCAAAAGAATTGTTCAAATTTATATTTTCAAATATTAATTTTAATACTTCTCCACCTTCTGTTTCTTTTAGAAATGCTATCGCTGCTCGCGACTCCGCATACGCAAGATTGGCCTTGTTGCCATCAAACGTCAAAACTTCTTGTACATCATTTAATTTGATCAAGGATTTAGTGAACATTGCTCGTGAGAGTAAAATTTTTGCTCTAAAAGTTTCTTCGCCCGATAAATATGTAGCCAATCCTTCGTTTACCCAGCGCGGTACTTTACCAGGATCAATAACGGCTCCGATCAGAAAATGAGTAAGTTCGTGGGTAACAGTTCTCACTAGCTCTTTTTCTGATGATCGACTAAACGATGTAGATTTTAAAACTATCAGGCTTTTATCATAATCAGTTGACCCTTGACTCCATGAAGGGAGAATATTTCCCGTAAAGCCGTCAAATTCTCTTTGGCTTCCGCTTATCACGATATTTGCGATAGGAGGTCCCTCATAGCCGATATCTTTTGAGATTCTATTGAAATTATCCAATATTGCCGAAACCACAATATCCGTTAACCGGACATCGTAATCGTGATACTGGATCCGAATATATCCTTCGTTCCGAATTTTCCAGTCATTTTGAGCGAACAGCCCTTGCGGAACCATCAGTAGAAACAAAACTATATATATAGAAATATTTTTCATTTTACTAAAGCATATTAATCGGGTCAACGTCAATCGAAAGCCTTATTTCTCTGGAGAGAGTTTTTCTCAAATCATTCATCTGCTTTCGTAATAATATTTTCACTCCGCCCAATTTTTTGATATTCATATTATTCAAACGAACCACTACTCTCCAGCGATATCTTTTCCTCAGCTTTTCTATAACAGCAGGCGTCGGACCGAGAAGATCGTAATCGCCACTGTTTCTTTTGAGTGCTCGCATCACGGTTTTGGCTCCTTCTATCGCCATCGATTTTTCTTCTGACGAAGTTTCAAATAAAATGAGTCTGCCGTAAGGCGGATAATCCATTTGCTTTATTTCTTTAAACAAGTCTCTGTAGAATTTATTTTGCTCCTCAATTGCCACGCTTCTGACAGGTAATCGATCAGGATCGATAGTTTGAACTACTACTTCTCCCCGTCGCTTTCGCCTACCCGCTCTTCCGGCAACTTGTGATATTAACTGATAGGTACGTTCAGCAGCCCTAAAATCCGGAAGATATAATCCTGTATCAGCCGAAATAATTCCCACAAGAGTCACGTTTTCGAAGTCCAGTCCTTTTGCGATCATTTGTGTCCCGATCAATATTTCATATTTGCCTGCCTTAAAGTCTCTAAGAATTCGCCAATGTGAACCTTTTCCGGTGGTGGTATCCATATCCATACGTATAGATTTTGCATTCGGAAATAATTTTCCAAGTTCTCTTTCCACCCTTTGCGTCCCTACACCATGAAACATTAATTTTTTATTATTGCATTCATGGCATTTCAGCGGGACTGATCTTTTTATTCCGCAGTAATGGCAGTTCATCCTGTTGGTAGCGCTATGATAAGTTAAAGTTACATTACAATCGGGGCATTCCTCAACGAAGCCGCACTCTTTACATTTAATAAGAGTCGCATATCCTCTTCTATTTTGAAGCAGAATGATCTGCTCTTTATTCTTCAAT
>CBDUTM010000074.1:0-7265 GCA_965369985.1 uncultured bacterium
GAAAGTAAAAGTAGGTGCATTTTATCCTCCTTGAATGAATGTCAAAATACAGTCCGAATCACTCGAAACTTTTGTTCACACTCTTTCACTAAAAAGACTTTGGATAAGTTATCCGCATTATACATAAATTTCCATATAATTATTGCTATAGGAATTCGCGGCTGACGATTTTATCCTGCTGATTATTTTATACTTTAATTTTATATAATGTGAATTATTTCAACGTATTATAGAGTTTATATGTAACATAGATTGATATATTACCCTATATAATCATTATATATACCTATTATACAAATATTAACCCTATTTACTATTCTATGAAATAATATTTAATATAATTAATAGATTTACCTATAATATGAAGATTTGCCTTAGAATATCGGCAACTCCGTCATTGTTATTTGATAAAGTGATCTTCCACGCTAGTTTTTTCACATCTTTTAACGCATTGGATACAACCACCGGATATTTTACGAGCTCAAGACAGCTGATATCATTGAGATTATCCCCGAAATAAATTACTTCCTCCGGTTTAATTCCCTTACGTTCCATAATGGTTAATAAAGCTATGTCTTTTTGGGCATCCGGATGTAGTACTTCAAGCCATGATCGTTTTTTCTGGATTGAGGCGGTCACATTCCAATTTTCTCCATAAAGACCCTCCAGCTCTTCTTTGCACGCCAATATCTTATCGGTTGATTCCCAGACGCTAACTTCGACAGGATCGTTTTGGAGCATGCTCTCGAAATCCGATACTTCTATAAATGAATCTCTTGCAACAAATTCATCATTCATACGTTTGAAGTACGCATTTCCATTATCCTCAGCTCCCATAAACAAAATTGGAGAGAATTTTTTCGACTCAAAATATGTTATCAGCTCTGAAGCGATCTCCTTACTGAGATAGTTCGTTTCTATCAGATCAGCTCCTTCAAATATCATAGCTCCATTCTGAATCACGCGAATCAGATCCTCTGAAATTTGACTTGAGTATTTCTCCGTCATTTTCATATTATAGCCGGTGACCAATGCTACCTGGACATTTTGTGAAATGAGTGAACGGAAAATCTCGATTGTTTCCCCGGATATTGTTCCGTCATCATGCGCCAGGGTCCCGCCGATATCAGTTGCTACGAGTTTTATATTTTCTTTCAGATTTTGCATCAAATTTTGACTTCTGTTAAACACACTTGATAATAAACTTCAGTTGTAATCGATCGACTAAGGTTCATTTGCTTTACCAGGGTCTTGTTTATCTTCGAAGTTGAAATAATCTAATTTTAACCTATCAGAAGTTCTGGCTATTGCTCTATTTCTATTTTCAGAATAATGTATATTCGTATATCGCATGAATTTTTGTCCGAATGTTTTCCAATGAAAAAGTACATTTAACTCATCTTTACCTACCACGTACAATCCTTCATATATCATACCTTTTCTCCAAAATAGAATTGGAGTTTTATTTAATACTTCAGCTCCGAATTGAATAGCTATATCATAATCGATTGGTATTTCAGATTTTATTTTCTTTGTCCTAAGCGTTCCGCTCCATATCTCTTCTCCGGTTTTACTGATAACGGCGTCTTTTAGCCCCCTCTCAACTATAAGCATATCGTAGACTTTATCAACTTTAGCTTTTGCGATGAGACCTTCCCTTTGTTTCATCCACAAAGTATTGTCTTCCACATCTTTAAAGAAAATATCACCTTCCTGATTTCCAATTGCCAGGTGACTATCGTCCCATATTTCTACAAATCCAAACAATCCTAATTGACCGGGAAATGTTATTAGTTCTATTAATTTTCCCGTGAATGCGTTGACAATTCTGATACAATCATAATCCACACCGTTTTTTTCGTCCCTGAAACATGGCTCGGTATTTTCTTCTGCATTGCTCCTATTGAGCAAAACATTATTTCCCCCATTCAAAAACCCGAGCATTTCAGAATTAGTTCTCCAAAGTTCTTTTCCTGTCTTATCAAGGATCAGAGTCAGCGGAATTTCATACCCGGGTAGATCCCGTATAGATATCAGACCGGTGAGAGCAATCAGTGTTGCATTATCGTGAATGTATATTTCTTCTGCCTGGAACAAATCCCCATCGAATGAAACAGTTTTTTTAAAAGTTATTTTACGTTCTGTGGAGATCAAGTGAATAATAACTGATTCATTATTTCCTTCTTCTGATTCGGTTACCGCTACGAAGCCACTCCCATCTTTTGAAATTGCCTCGGTTATGATCCGATATTTAAACAGCATTACCCAATCGGCAGACGGGTTTTGAGCATTTGTTTCAGAAAGGAGAGTTAAAAATAATATTAAAACAGCAATTCTTTTACTCAATCAATCCCTCAACTCTTTCTAACTCAACCACTATTGATCCGATGATCGCCTTACTTTTGATTAATACAGGGATTTTCCTGTGATCATCAGTTACCCACACAGAGATTTTACCCTCGTTTTTAAATAGTCCCCCACTTTTGAGCATTGGTTCGACAAGGAAACAATCAAACCGTCCCGCTCTGACATTCACTCTCTCTTTCCGTATTATTTTTAAATCCAACGGATATAACTTGTCATTATCAAGTACATTTACTGTTAGAGTCTTTCCAACTTCTAGGTTAAGGGTCCTCATATAATACATCGCCGACAATATATCGAGAGTAAAATCAGGTATATCAACAGTCCTCGAGCCTTTTGAGGTTATTGATATCGCTTTCATTTTATCGCTGTCAAACTCCACCGAATAATCATAAGAGTATCTTCCCTCTCTTAACTTTTTACGAAATTTAATTGACCGAAATGTACTGCTGTCCATATATGTATCTATTTCGTCCCGCACCTTAAAAAAGGGATCGAATAACCTGTGCGACTTTGTCCTTGAAGAAATATGATATGCCTTTTTCCCTTTTATTGTGGCTATCTTCTCAACCCTTAAGATCGTTTTCCCTGCGGGAATAAATTCATACCCAATGGTGAAGGTTAGTTTTTCTCCTACCTTAAATGCTTTATTTTCTTTGCTTGTTGAGGATTTTTCTCCGATCTCATTCCCGGATAATTGAAGAGAAAACATAAAAAATAGTATCAGATGGAGATACATCTTACCTAATCGACCCCTTTTTATCAGCAATGATCATTTCCGCATGCTTAAAATACCTGAGCATGACATAATACGATTCCATCATGGCTATAGTGAAACCTGCAAGACCATCTAAAAAACCTAATTTCAAGAAATATATTTTCTTGAATCTCCAGATCGATCCAAAAACCGATTTGATGAAACTCGCCTTTATTCCTTTCGCATACAGGTCTTCAGCTGCTATCGTGGTGTACCGGTTAATTTTTTCCAGCTGATCATCTATATCCTTGTATGTGTAATGATAGAGATCTCCTTTGAGCTTCACGGCTACACCTTCGTAAATTAATTTTTCGTGTAAATTGCTCTCGTTCCAGGATGCACTGCGCTTATTAAATAACCGCTCTTTATAATTAGGATACCAGCCGGAATGCATTATCCATCGATTCATGTAATAAACTTTCCAGCTCATAGAGTAAACATCGGCTTTTGCTCCTTCATTCTTGATATTCAGCAGCTCACTTTTAAGTTCGCCTGATATTTCTTCATCGGAATCAATAACGAATATCCAGTCGTTATTTGCTTGCTCCACTCCCCATCTCCTTTGCTTGCCAAAACCCTGCCATTCTTTCTGAAAAAAGGTCACATCAAACTCTTTGCAGATATCAGGAGTACTATCAGTGCTGAATGAGTCAACGACGATAATTTCGTCCGACCAGTCAAGGCTATTCAATGTCTTTCGAATAGTATTCTCGGCGTTATAACAAATTATCACAGTTGAAATTTTCAATTACTGCCCGCTCTATTTTTCAATTCAATCAACAATGGTAATATACGTTCTATTTCCCCTTTTATCTCTTTAAACACATCATCAAATATATCTATTCCATCGCCATACGGATCATAAATATCCCGCTCATTTCCATCACTATATCCCGTTAAAGTAAATATTTTCGAAGAATGTTCCCGGTAAACCGATTGAATATAATTTCTCTGCTCAATTTCCATAGTCAGGATTAGATCAGCCTCATATATAAGACCGCCATCTACTTGACTTGACCGATGAGAATTTACATCGAGTCCGTATTTTGAACATATTTTTATTGTGTTCTCCGCTGCTTTCGCACCTGATAATCTTGTCAATCCGGCAGACATGCTGCCGAAATCCTTATTTGCGGTTTCTGATAACATATTATCGAACAATGCCTTTGCCATAACGCTTCTGACCAGATTCCCCATACAAATGAATGCTACTTTATACACTTTTTAGCCTATTATAAAAAATGTCGAATATATCGTCCGCCTCGATCGCTCCCTGTCTCAAGATTTTTATTTTGTCTTCATTTGCCTGTACTACAGTGGATCCTTCAATATTTGGAGATTCACCTCCGTCGATCAGAAGAGGTATTTTTCCGGAAAAATAATTCATCACCTCATCCACATTCCTTGCCGGATTTCCGCCCGCTAAGTTTACGCTTGTGGTAGTTATCGGTTTCCCGTAATACTTCACTATTTCATTACAAAAGTCATTCCGAGGAATTCTTATACCAACCGTATCTCCAGATATGAAATCAGAGTTAGCTGGCCTCTTCAATACTATCGTGAGCTCTCCCGGAAGAAATTCGTCAATGAGATTTTTTTCTCCTTTCGACAAATCGGTAAAGATATCAGAAAGCATTTCAATTCCTGAGAGCATTAAGCTTATCGACTTATCCCCGGTTCTTTCCTTTAAATCGTTCAGCTTATTCAAAGCACCCTGATCATTAGCATTCACTCCTAATCCGTACAGAGTATCTGTGGGGTACGCTATGATACCTCCGCCGTCCAGAACAGCAGATGCTTCAATTATAGCATACTCCATAGAGTCTTTGTCATTTATTTTAATTATTTTTGTCCGGGTCATAATATTATCTGAAAGTTCAATTTACCAATTCTATACGATCTTTCGCTGCGCTGAAAACCTCTTCTATGCTAATGTCCAGCATACATTCAAACGTACCGATCGGACATTTCGTTCCCCCGTGTATTGCGCATGGTCGGCATGGCAATTCCCGATCCACAACTACATCATCTTTATGATAGGGATAAAATCCGTATTTAGGAGCAGTAGCCCCAAAGATCGCTACTACTGGTGTATCAACGCTTACGGCGAAATGCATCGGAGCGCTGTCATTTGTAATTAACAAATCACATTTCTTTAATATTGCCACTGATTCCATTAGCGTCAATTTACCCGCAAGATCTATGGCTCCATCAAATTTTGTGTTCTCCAGTAAAGAAATATCTTCTTTCCCCCCGATTAATATGACTCGGGTACCCTCAGTGATAAATTTACCGGCAAGTTCTTCATATTTTTCGATTGGCCATCGTTTTGTTTTCCAGATTGAGCCCGGTGCTATTGCGACAAGCAGCTTGTCTGAATTAATTCCGTTTTCAGCTAATATATTATCGGCATGTCGGTCATCTTCATCGGATGGATAAAGTCGTGGGTACCCCTTTATCGGAGAACTGACTATAGATTCCAATAAATTCAGATTCCTGTCTACTTCATGCAGATCATTTTCATACTTTATTTTTTTGGTAAACAGGAATGAACCGGCGCTCCTGTCAAATCCTATTCGGTTGGGAATTCCTGCAAGTCTTACGAGAGCAGCGCTCCGAATTGATCTGTGCGGCACTATAGCTATATCATACGCCCCTGTTTCTATCTGCCGAACCATATTGAAAAATCCTTTAAAACCGCTATCTTCGCCTCTTTTATCATATTCTAGAACTTCAGTAATATTCGGATCGTTTTCAACAAGACCAGCTGCTTGCGGGATGGTCAGAATATCTATTTCCCATGAAGGGTGAACTTTTTTAATTTCCTCAGCCATTGGCGAAGATAGAACAACATCTCCTAAAAATGCAGTTTGAAGAATTAGCAGACGTTTCTTTTCCTGTTCGCCTTCGGGACGGGTCTTCCATCTCCGGTGAAACCAGAGCCATTGACCCGGTTTTTTTCTAATATGTTTCTCAAGCCGGGTAGCGATCATTTGAGAAATATCCCTGATGTTATCTTCAGTTACGGATAGATCGGATCCGATCGGTAATGGGTCTATTGCTGTTTCATAAGTTCCGTCGTCGAGGCGTCTGGAAAACAAGGTTAATAAGGGTACACCGGATTTCAATGCAAGATAAGCTGCCCCTTTCGGCATTGATGCTTTTCTGCCGAAAAAATCTACAAATATTCCGCTTTTCCCCGAATCTTGATCCGTTGCTATTCCGAGACTTGTTCCATCTTTCAATAATTTTAACAATCGTGTAGAAGGCTCTGATGTATAGAAAATTTCTTGTGACAGTGAGCGACGAAGCCCTTCAAAAAATTTATCTGAGTATTTATTACTCATATGGTCGGCTATTCCCGTAAAATCAATACCACTTTGGGCTATTGCTCCTCCGAGTAATTCCCAATTTCCTGCGTGACCGGACGCGATTATAGCAGCATTATTTTTACTTTTCAGCTTTTCTAAATGCTCACTTCCGCTGAATTTTACTCTTTTTGAAGCCCCGTTATCTCTAAATTTATTTTGACGTATAAACTCTATACTGACGATGGCAAAATTATCATATGCTGCCTCAAGAATGGCATAGAGTTCCCCGGATGATCTTTCAGGAAATGATTCCTTTAAATTTCTAAGCGCTATTCGCCTTCTATAGCGTATGACCTTAAATAATATCCATTTTATGATCTGAGAAAATCGCCTTGCCGAGCTATCGGAAAGCAATCCAACTGCGAAATGTATGGTAAGCAGCAATAAATATTCGATATAATGTTTCATGATTCGAGTGGAAATGTTGTTAGAATAAGCCCCTAAAAGCAAGAGAATTAAGGGTATAAGAGATTTCCTGTAGGAAAAAGAAGGTTATCGCTTTTACGAAACCTTAAATACCGTCCAATAATTGAGTGAGAAGTTCTTCCGCCCTGCTTTGATGTTCTTCGGGAACAAATATCACCGACGTTCCCCCAATACCTCCGGCTCCGCCTGTCAGATAGGCAGTGCTGACAGCGTCTGATTTTGTGAAATTCGGAATTTCTTCTTTGTCAAGAACCTCCGTAACCATTTCAGCGTATGCTTTACCGGGTACACTGTTCAGCGCGATCCATTTAACTTCCTGAAGTTTATCGGAATGCGGTAGATGATTG
>CBDUTM010000075.1:0-7083 GCA_965369985.1 uncultured bacterium
AATAATATTTTGTTTTGCTGCAATTTCGTTGTCCTTATCTGCCAATCGCGAAGAGCTCCATGTAAATCTCCCTTTTTCTCTTTCGATTTGTAGACTGTCGAGTTGAGCCCATAATTTCTGAAGATCTTTTTCCGCATTTGCCGCATCCGCCTCAAATTTCTGACGCGCGAATTTAAATTCTTCAAAACGCTCGAATATCTGCTCACTGTCAATATAACCTATTTTCCCTTGAGCGTAGGTCAGATCGGATAGAAAAAAAATTGTTACGAATGCCAAAAGTACAATGATATATTTTTTCATCAGCGTCTACTATTTATGATTTTTTCGCAGTTCAAATAATACCTGCTCGGTTAAATCTCTACCTCCTGACGCAAACAATATACTGTTTATGGTAGTATCATAGATAATTGTAAAATCTTCTTTTATACCAAGATCTCTTACAATATCCTCAAATGCTTCTAATATCGGTGATTTTAATGAATTTTCAGTTTGAATCAGCTCCTGTTGACGGGTGACTCCTATCCTCTGATAATCTTGCGATAATTTTAATATTTGACCTTGGATTTGAGATCTCATCGCATCTGTAAGCATCATTTGATTTTGTAAAACCCTATTAAGGCTATCGGCTTCATTTGTCATACCAATTAGTTCAAACTCCGCATCTTCTTTCATTTTCAATAGACGCCTATCCGCATTTTTCCAGCTCTCTAATTCTGTAAGCACTTTTATTTTGTTAACATAGCCGATTTTCATTTGTTGGGCATAAGCTTCAGTGCTCATCATTATCAACAGCGCCAGAATAATCTTTATATTGTTCAATATTTTATCTCCCTTATTAAAAATAATTTTAAAATTGTCTTCCAAATTGGAAATGCACTTTCCAGCCTTCTCTCACTCCTTCGACAGAAAGATCATCAAATCCGTATCCTAAATCAAATCCGATAAGACCTACAAGAGGCATAAACATCCTCATCCCAAAACCCGCCGATCTTCGCAAATCAAAAATATTCGCTGATTTTATATTTAGCCACGTATTGCCTCCTTCGTAAAAGAATAAACCGAAAATAACAGGGTTCGGGGCAATAGGAAACCGTAGTTCCATAGAAAATTTCGACAACACCCTTCCGCCAAGAGCAAATGTGTTCGATGTAGGACTTGAAGGTCCTACTGTCCGGTCTTCATAACCTCTCAATGGCTCTCCTATTGTCAAGCCACTGCCACCCATAAAGAAAAATTCATCAAATGGAATAAATGCATCTTTGCTAAACGTTCTGATCGCTCCGTATTTATATTTGTTCAATAATACAAACTTCCAAAATAATGGGGTATACCAATCTAAACTAAAGATCGATTTGAAAAAATTTTCGTCTCCTCCGATGGGACCACCTGAAAGCTGACTAATGACGGTAAATACTGATCCTTGCGTCGGAAATTCCGGTCTATCCCTGCTATCTCTTGTTAAGGCAAAAGTCAATCTTCTCTGTTGTGTTTTTATTACCACATCCCCAATTTCTTCATCGCTAATTCCAGCACTTTTTGAGGGCGCTACTAATTGCTCTAAGATTCCTCTGTCACTGATATTATCAAACTTTCTCTGTGCAAATCTGAATGATGCGTTTCCTCGAAAATAATCATCCGGCCATTTGAATCTTCTCCCTAAATTCAGTGATCCTCCAATCTCTGACTGGTCAAGCGGAAAAAATATTCCTTTTCTTTTTGTTGAAAATACTCGAAAACCTGCTAATGTAGGAGTGTCTAACAACCATGGTTCGGTAAATCCAATGGAAAATGATCTGAAAACGCTTCCAAATTGCCAATTGAATGAGAGAACCTGCCCATTGCCGATGAAATTATTGAAGTCCACCCCTATTGAGCCGATAGCTCCGTCCCTTTGTGAAAATCCGGCTGAAGCATTCGCTCTATCTGTCTGTTTCTCTTCTACTGACAGCTCTATATCGATCTCGTCATCATCAATAGGCTTTATGTTGGGAATAACATTCGCGAAATAATTTAAGATGAATATTTCCCTTTGACTTCGCATCAATTTCGACCTGCTGAAAACATCGCCCGGAAAGATCTTCATTTCCCGCCGGATGACTTTTTCTTTTGTTTTGGTATTTCCATAAATATTGACATTTCTAACGAAAACCTTTTGATTTTCTTTTATAATAAATTCTATATCTACTACATCATCACCTACCGGATTTTGTTTTGGGTCAATGCTCACAAATAGATTTCCCCTATCCATATAAATTCCGGTTAGTTTGTCATATACTGCCATATCAATATTTGCGGCGTTATAATCATCTCCCTCTTTCAATCCCAATGTGAGTTTTAATTCATCCTCTGTGAATAATTTGTTATCTTTAAAAGTTAATTTTCCAAGCTTATAACGTTTACCTTCCCGAACCGTTATATCTAAGTAAAGCTTTTCTCTTTTTTCGCCGTAATATAAAGAATCCTTCAATATTTCAGCATCTCTAAATCCGTTATTCCTATAAAATTGAAGAAGATCTTGTTTGTCCTCTTCGTATTCTTCCCTATCGAAATTACCGGATCGCCAGAAACGTATCCTACCCTTTTCTTTAGTATTTTTCAGCTGATTTTTCAGATCACCTTCTGAAAAATTTTCTGCGCCTATAAACTTTATTCCACGAATTTTAACCTTAGAACCTTCATCTATGTTAAATCTGACAATTACGTAATCTTCTTTTTCAGAGGGAATATGTTCAGTGCTTATTTCAACGAGTAGGTAACCTTTTTCAAAATATAACTCTTTGATCGCCCTAATTGTCCTTATTTCCATATGAGGAGTAATTCGCTGACCCATGAAAAAAGTTACCGCGTCATCCAACTTGTCATCTTTTAGCTTTTTATTCCCCTTGAGTTCATATTTGTCAATTTTTGGATATTCTTCCACCGTTATAAGAAGGAATAATCCTTCACTCACTTGCTTCTCAATTGAAATTTGGATATTAGAAAATATTTTCATTGCCCATAAACGATTTACAGCAGACTTGATATCATCACCTGATATTGATTTTCCGGCAACAAGTCCTGAATTTCTTATGATAACATTTGCAGATGCAGCCTTATTACCCATCACATCAACATTGAATATCTTAATTTTTTCCTGTGCTTGAATCGGGGAAGCTGCATATAGTAAAGCTAAAACTATCACAAACAGCTTAAACCCTGATAAAATCTTGAAAATTCCTCGATCTGTATCGCTAATTCTCACATTCGATTGCATAAACTTTTCATACCTCTTTCAATTCTTGTAGCTGTTCACTTACTAATCCAAATCTTCTTTCTCGACCGAAATAATCAGTTATCGCGTCATACAGCTGCGTTCTCCTAAAATCAGGCCAATGAGTATCTGTGATGTATATCTCCGTATACGCCAGCTGCCATAATAGGAAATTACTTATCCGGGCTTCTCCGCTTGTCCTGATGAGTAAGTCCGGATCAGGAATATCCTTAGTGTAAAGGAACTCAGCGAATAATTTTTCATTAATATCATCAATATTGATGGTTCCGTTGCGGACAGCTTCCATTATATTTTTAACTGCATTAACTATCTCGCTTCGCGATCCATACGACAATGCAAGATGTAACTTCAACCCATTATTATTCTTGGTCGAGTCTGTGGCTCGTCTCATTTCTTTCGCCGCATCAGACGGAAGGTCATCTAAGTTACCTATTGTTGAAATCACTACGTCGTTCTCCATAAGGTCTGCTAATTCACGACGTATTGTACGCAGAAGAAGTTTCATTAATGCTGAAACTTCTCTTCTTGGACGCTGCCAATTTTCCTCTGAAAACGTGAAAAGCGTAAGATTTTCCACTCCTAATTGACCGCAAGCCTCAACAATTTCTTTGACAGACTTTATTCCCTCACTGTGTCCCGCAAATCGGGGGAGCCCTCGTGATTTTGCCCATCTGCCATTTCCATCCATAATTATCGCAATATGACGGGGTAGATCACCTAAAGCCTTCAATTTATCTTGTATGAGACCGTCTTTTCTATTCGGCTCTTTCAATGGTTCAAAAATCCTATTTAACTTAAGCCTACTATTATACTTATCATAAATTTCAATGTCAACCTGATAGAGTATTTTCTTTGTTTGCTACATCCATAATATATTGTTTAATCCCCAGCTTCGATTTTGTTCCTTTTTCGTACGTATACGATATATCCTGTATTATTGATTAAATCTTCATATCCGAGATATTCATGGCCGTTACTATGGCACCAAGCCGGCATATCCAAAAGAATTGCTCCATCATCAGCGCTAATTGCCAATATGCTCCCCTCATCAATAGTCTTGATTAGTTTTGATGTCTCTATGATAGGAATTGGACATATTAATCCTAATGCGTCCAATTCCACGTCAGGTGTAAAATTCATAGAGAAAATATAATTAAATAGTTAAGATTAGTCAAAGAGTATAAAACAGAAAACCCCGGAATAGATCCGGGGTTATAAACTGATTTCTGATCAATTGATGCTTAAAATCCCAATTTTTCCCTTGCTGATTCACTCATCATCGAAGGATTCCATGGCGGATCCCACACTATGTTAACTCCGGCTTCTTCTATCCCTTCCATTGCCCGCAATCTGCCTGTAACATCCGAAGATATTTGTGCGCTCATAGGACACCCTTGTCCGGTAAGAGTCATAGTAATCAATACATTTTTTTCTTCGATGTCCACATCATAGACGAGACCTAGATCAACTATATTTACAGGGATCTCCGGATCATAACAATCTTTCAATGCATCAAGTATATCGGCTTCGGCTACCATAATATTCCTCCAATCATATTTTATGCCGTCTCAAGGACAGCCGTATTTTCTTTTACTTCTACAGAGTTTTCAATATTCTTTGCCAATTGTAAAAATGCAAGAGCTGACGCGGATTCCTTATCTGAAAGAGATACCGGTTCGCCGGCATCACCACTTTTCCGCACTACCGACTCCAAAGGAATCTTCCCGAGGAACGGCACCTGAAGCTTCAGCGCCTCTCTTTCACCTCCGCCGCTACCGAATATATCAGTTAGCTCGTTACAATGTGGACATTGAAATCCACTCATATTTTCCACTATACCCAATACCGGCGCATTTACCTGGCGGAACATCGCCGCACCCTTGTCCGCATCAAGCAGTGCCAGATCTTGTGGAGTTGTAACTATGACGGCACCTGTAAGTTTTACTTTTTGGGCAAGAGTGAGCTGAACATCTCCGGTACCCGGAGGTAGGTCCAGCACAAGAAAATCTAATTCACCCCATGTTATATCATCTACAAATTGACTTATTAATTTCGCTACTATCGGCCCTCTCCAAATAACCGGGGAATCATCGTCCAATAATAACCCGAGTGACATAAGTTTGATCCCATGCTTTTCTATAGGAATAATTTTTCTATTTTCACCAATTCCGGGTTTCTCGTTTATTCCCATTATTGTAGGTACACTCGGTCCGTATACATCGCAATCGAGAAGCCCTACTTTATAACCGATTAATGAAAGTGATACAGCCAAATTTGAGGCGACTGTCGATTTTCCAACACCGCCTTTTCCGCTGGCAACGGCTATTGTGTGTTTTACTCCGCTTATCAAGGCCTGTCCTGCCCATTGATCTTGCTGCTGCGGAGCCTGACGCTTTACTTGTTCCATCTCTTTGAACTGAACCTCTTTTATTTCACCTGATTCAATAAGAGCATTTTTGATCGAATCAAAAATTTCTTGTTTTTTCTTACTGTCATTCGTAGTAATATTCACGGAAATGAGGGCATTATTACCTTCTATCTCAACATCTTTGACCACTCCAAATGAAACAACATCTCTGCTGAAACCGGGATATTTAATTCCTCTTAATATATTTAATGCTTTCTCTTTATTCATCTTATCCTATTTAGTGTTGAAATTGGACTAATATGTATTATCAATAACTATATTCTGACCTTGAAGTTGTTCAGAGATACCCTGCATAGTAACTCCTTCCAACACTTCGAACATTTTTGCTTCAGCTTCACTGAATGTTTCTTGTATCATACAATGAATATTGACAGAACAATTTGACTTAACTCCGCTACAATTAAAAATTGGGGCTATCCCTTCGACTGCTTCAATGACTTCCTTGAGATTTATATTTTTCGGTTTTCGTGTTAAGGTATAACCACCTTTGGAGCCGCGATATGAATTTACCAGATCAGCTTTCGCCAGTGATTGAAATATCTTGGCAAGATAGCTCTCTGACACATTCTGCTCACGCGCGATTTCACTCACATAAATTACCTCGTCAATCGGTTTGTTCGAAAGATAGTACAAACCATGGATCGCGTGCTCACTTTTTGAAGTAAATTCCATTATAACCTATTGCCTCTTTTAATTCGGACAACAATTGTCCGATTCTGAATATAATTCAATGTGTAATATAATTGCAAGTTTTTATTGCATTTGATTACTTATACAAACAACTGCCTGAAGAAATGTTCGCTTAAATCAATATACCACTTGACTTGTTTAGCACTCACAGATAGTTTTCAGGGTTCATAATATTATAATACCTAACTGGATTTTAATTTGAAGACGTCAACCGTTAAAAATATTTATTTCTTGCTGATCGTTTCAGTCTTTCTTATCTCAGCTGATTCGATAGCAGCTCCTCCCGCTCCGATGCAATATCGTGATGCGCGGTTTAAAGATCTTGGTGATATAGAGACTTTAAAAAAATTATTTGATAAGGACAGCGATAAGATCAGACTTTATTTACTTATGTCGCCCACTTGAAGTGTCTGTATTCGCGGTGCCCGGTGGGTACAAAAAAATATTCTCGAAAAATACCCCGATGTTGATCTAAAAATTTATGCTGTGTGGATGCCCATTATCCGTGGAGACTCAAGGTTGGCTGTTCCAAGGGCAGTAGCTCTCCTTCCCGATTTAAGGGTAAGCCATTTTTGGGATCCAAATCGTTTCAGCGGTAATTTTTTCAAAAAAAATATAGTTCCCGATGTTAACGCTTCAGTTGCCTGGGATATATTTTTTCTTTATGGCAAGGATGCAAAGTGGGATAAAATTC